>NZ_JBBAYJ010000027.1 GCF_037153975.1 Aquipuribacter sp. SD81 | reverse complement strand
GCCCGGGTGGTGCTGCCGTGCGGGCCGGTGGAGGAGTGGCTGCACCACCGCCTCGCGGCGTGACCGGGTGCGGTCAGGCCGGCCGCTCGTCGGCGGGCAGGTCCTGGACCGACCGGGAGAGCAGGCAGAACTCGTTGCCCTCCGGGTCGGCGAGCACTACCCACGTCGAGTCCGCCGACTGGCCGACGTCGACGCGCCGGGCGCCGAGCGCCTCGAGCCGGGCCAGCTCGACCTCGGTGCTCGTGCCGTCGGCGCGCAGGTCGAGGTGGAGCCGGTTCTTGACCGTCTTGGCCTCCGGCACGGCGAGCACGTCGATCCGGGGCCACGACCGGTCCGGCGGGGCGATGCCGACGCCCTCCTCGTCCACCTCGACCACGCGCCAGCCGAGCACCTCGCACCAGAAGTCGGCGACCCGCCCGGGGTCGGTCGCGTCGATGGCCACCACGGCGATCCGGCTCGTCATGGCGCCGATGGCACCACGGGCCTACGACAGCCGCTCGTACACGACGGCCATGCCCTGGCCGCCGCCCACGCACATCGTCTCCAGGCCGATCGAGCCGTCGGTCACCCGCAGCGCGTTGAGCAGCGTCGTCGTGATGCGGGCGCCGGTCGCGCCGAACGGGTGGCCGTAGGCGATGGCCCCGCCGTGCACGTTGAGCCTCTCCTCGTCCACGCCGAGCTCGTCGGCGCTCGCGAGGACCTGGGAGGCGAACGCCTCGTTGATCTCCACGAGGTCGACGTCGGCCATCGTGAGGCCGGCGCGCTGCAGCGCCTGCCGCGACGCCTCGACCGGGCCGAGCCCCATGATCTCCGGGCTGAGCGCCGACACGCCGGTGGACACCACGCGCGCGAGCGGGGTGAGCCCGTGCGCGTGCGCGAAGTCGGAGGAGACGACGACCAGCGCGGCGGCGCCGTCGTTGAGGGCGCAGCAGTTGCCCGCCGTCACGGTGCCCGTCGCGCGGAACACCGGCTGCAGCGAGGCGACCTTCTCGTACGTGACGCCGGGTCGTGGGCCGTCGTCGGTCGTGACGACCGACCCCTCCGGTGTCGTCACCGGTGTGATCTCGCGGGCGACGTGGCCGGCCGCGATGGCCGCCTCCGCGCGGTTCTGGCTCGTGACGCCCCAGTGGTCCTGCCGCTCGCGCGAGACCCCGCGCAGGTGGGCGACGTTCTCCGCGGTCTGCCCCATGGCGATGTAGACGTCCGGCAGCTCGCCGTCCTCGCGCGGGTCGTGCCAGTCCGCGTCCATCTCGGCGGTGCGCGCGGTGCGGTCCCGGGCCGGCGTGAAGCGCGGGTTCATCGTGTCGTCGCCGAACAGGTCCGACCCGGCCACGCCCCGGTAGCGCGAGACGCACTCGACCCCGGCCGACACGAACGCGTGCCCCTCACCCGCCCGGATCGCGTGCATCGCCATGCGCGTGGTCTGCACCGAGGAGGAGCAGAACCGGTTGACCGTCGTGCCCGGCAGCCCGTCGTGACCGAGCAGCACGGCGACGACGCGCGCGAGGTTGGTGCCGTGCTCGCCGGACGGCTCGGCGCAGCCGAGGAGCAGGTCGTCGAGGTCGTCGGCCGACATGCCGGGGACCGCCTCGAGCGCGGCGCCGACGACCTGCGCGGCGAGGTCGTCGGGACGGACGTCGACGAGCGAGCCCTTGCGGGCGCGTCCGATCGGTGAGCGGGTCGCGGAGACGACGACGGCGTCGGTCATGCCGCGAGCCTACCCGCGGGGTTACCGACCGGTAACCAGCGGCTGGTGCGTGCCCGTGAGGAGCGCGACGGCGACCGGGACGACGTGCGCCATGACCCGCCGGTACCCCTCGGCCGAGGGGTGGAACCGGTCCTCGGCGAACAGCGGCGCCGGGTCCCGGCGCAGGTCGTCGGCGAGCAGCGCGCGCAGGTCGACGGGGTGACCGCCCGCGAGCAGCACGGATGCCGTCTGCGCGGCGGCGAGCTGTCGCGACCAGCGCCCGCCGAGCGCCCGCAGCGGCTGCGCGACCTGGGCGATGGTGCCGAGGTCGGGCGTGGTGCCGACCACGACGTGGGTGCCGAGCGCGGTGAGCCGGGCGACCGTCTCGCGCAGGAGCCGGGCCGCGGTCGGCGCCGGCACCCGCCGCTGCACGTCGTTGCCGCCGACGATGACGAGGACGACGTCGGGCCGCGGCGCCCGCGCGAGGAGCACGTCGGCCTGGCCCTCGAGCTCGGCGGAGATGCCGCCCGGGCGGGTGGACACCGTCAGCTGCACCTGCCGACCGAGCGCCCGGGCGACCCCGGTCGCGAGCAGGACGCCCGGTGTCCCGGCGGGGGAGTCGGCGCCGACGCCGGCGGCCGCGGAGTCGCCGAGCACCCCCACCTGGACGGGGTCGGTCTCGAGCAGGCCGTCGTCCGGCACGGGACCGGCGGCGTCGTACCGACCGTCCAACGCGTGCGGCGCGGGCATGCGCGGCTCGATCCACCGCTTGGCCAGGTGCGCCTCCGCGACGAGGACCCCCACGCCGGTCACGCCGAGCAGCGTGAGGCCGCCGCCGCCGATCGCGACGGCCTGCGTGAGGCGTCGGAGCCCCGGGCGCACGCTGCCCATGCCGGTCTCCATCGGCACGGCGGGACCGTGACGTGAGCCCGACCGCTCAGGATCGCTCCGGGAGAGCAGCCACCTCACGTCTCCCCGGGTCACGTCCCCAGCCTAGGAACGGCCACGGTGGGGCGCCCACCGGGTCTGGGCCCTCGCAGGGCTCTGCCACGATGGGCCCGTGCGCTACGCCAGCTCCGTCGTCGACCTCGTCGGCGGCACCCCGCTCGTCCGGCTGAACTCGGTGACCGCGGGCCTGTGGGAGGGCGCCGGTTCCGGGCGCGGCCCGCTCGTGCTCGCCAAGGTCGAGTACCTCAACCCCGGCGGCAGCGTGAAGGACCGCATCGCGCTCAAGATGGTCCAGGCGGCCGAGGAGTCCGGCGCGCTGCGCCCGGGCGGCACGATCGTCGAGCCGACGAGCGGCAACACCGGGGTCGGGCTCGCGCTCGTCGCGCAGCAGCGGGGCTACCGCTGCGTGTTCGTGTGCCCGGACAAGGTGAGCGAGGACAAGCGCAACGTGCTGCGCGCGTACGGCGCGGAGGTCGTCGTGTGCCCCACGGCCGTCGAGCCGAGCCACCCGGACTCGTACTACTCCGTCTCCGACCGGCTCGCCCGCGAGCTGCCCGGCGGCTGGAAGCCCGACCAGTACTCCAACCCCGCCGGCCCGGCCAGCCACTACGAGAGCACGGGCCCCGAGGTGTGGGACGACACCGAGGGCCGCGTCACCCACTTCGTCTGCGGCGTCGGCACGGGCGGCACCATCACCGGCACCGGCCGCTACCTCAAGGAGCAGAGCGCGGACCGTGAGGGCGGGCCCGTGCAGGTGGTTGGCGTCGACCCGGAGGGCAGCGTGTACTCCGGCGGCACCGGTCGGCCGTACCTCGTCGAGGGCGTGGGCGAGGACTTCTGGCCGAGCGCGTACGACCCCGAGGTGCCCGACGAGATCGTCGCGGTGTCCGACGCGGACTCCTTCCACATGACCCGCCGCCTCGCCCGCGAGGAGGGCCTGCTCGTGGGCGGCTCGTGCGGCATGGCCGCGGTCGGCGCGCTCCGCGTCGCGCAGCGCCTGGCGCGCGAGGGCCGCGACGACGCGGTGGTCGTCGTGCTGCTGCCGGACTCCGGCCGTGGCTACCTGTCGAAGATCTTCGACGACCGCTGGATGTCGTCGTACGGGTTCCTGCCCGCCGAGGGCGGCCGCACCGCGGGCGACGTGCTGCGCGCCAAGGCGGGCGACCTGCCGGCGCTCGTCCACACCCACCCGAACGAGACGATCCGCGACGCGATCGGAATCCTGCGCGAGTACGGCGTCTCCCAGATGCCCGTCGTCAAGGCCGAGCCGCCCGTCACCAGCGGCGAGGTCGCGGGGGCGGTGACCGAGGAGCACCTGCTCGAGCTGGTCTTCACCGGCCGGGCGAGCCTGGCCGACCCCGTCGAGGCGCACATGGACTCCCCGCTGCCGCTCATCGGGGCCGGGGAGTCCGTCGACGCGCTGCGCGAGGCCCTCACCCTCGGCGACGCGGTGCTCGTGGTCGACGACGGCAAGCCCGTCGGCGTGCTCACGCGCCTGGACCTGCTCGGCTTCCTCGCGCGGTGACGGCCGGCGTCGAGGGCCGCGCGGGCGCCCTGCTCCTGCGGCCGCACTCGCGGGGCGAGGAGCCGCGACCCGGGCCGTCGCGCACGAGCGGGCTCGCCGCGACGCGCCACGCCGACCTCGTGGCGGGCACGCAGGTGCTGCACGCCGACCTGCACAACCACAGCGACCTGTCCGACGGGGCGGGCCACGCCGACGACGCCTTCGCGTGCATGCGCGCGTCCGGCCTCGACGCCGCGGCCCTCACCGACCACGCGGGCTTCGCCGACCCCGACGCGCTCGAGCGGGTCCGCGAGGTGGTGCCGTGGGCGGGCATGCCGGTCAAGACGATCGAGCAGGCGGACTTCCTGCGGGCGACGGAGATCGCCGAGCGCTTCGACGACCCGGGCGGCTTCACGGCCGTGCGCGGCTTCGAGTGGACGACCCCGCACCTCGGCCACGTCAACGTGTGGTTCAGCGAGGAGTGGCTGCCGCCGGACGACCGGCTCGGCGTCGCCGGGCTGCACGAGTGGCTCGTGGCCTCTCGCTCCGGCGACGACGCCCTGTTCGGCTACAACCACCCCGGTCGGGAGCCGCTGCGCTTCGACGCCTTCCGCCACGAGCCGCGCCTCACCGAGCGCATGGTGAGCCTCGAGGTCTTCAACCGCGACGACGACTACCTGTTCGAGGGCTACCGGCTCGGCCAGGCCAGCCCCCTGCTGGAGTGCCTGGACGCGGGCTGGCGGCCCGGGCTGCTCGGGGTCTCCGACGAGCACGGGCGGCGCTGGGGCTTCGAGCCCGGGCGCGGCCGCTCCGGGCTGTGGGTGCGCTCCTGGGACCGCGCGGGCGTGCGCGAGGCGCTGCTCGCGCGGCGCTTCTTCGCCACGCGCGAGCCCGGCCTGCGGCTGGACTGCGTCGTGGAGGCCGGCGACGGCTCCGCGCCCGGCGCGGGCGCCGTCCGGATGGGCGGCGCCCTCGACGTGCCCGGCGGCACGACGTCGCTGACCGTGTCGGTCGACGTCGAGACCGGACCCGAGCACACCGGCCGCGAGCTCGAGGTCCAGGTCCTCACCCGGGGCCTCACGGTGCCGACCGTCCTCGCCGTCGCGCCCGCCCGCTCCGGTCAGGTGGCGGAGGTCGCTGTCGACCTGCAGGGCGGCTGGGACGCCGAGGAGGTGCCGTGGCTCGTCGTGCGGGTCGCGGACCCGACCCTCCGCAACCTGCAGCCGGGACCGTCCGGTCACCCGAGCAACAACCGGGCGCTCGCCTACGCCAGCCCCGTCCGGCTCGTCACGCCCTGAGGTCACGCCGTCCCGGGTCGCGCCGATTCCCTCAGCATGCTGAGAATTGGAGATGACGGACCGCACGCCCGCCGCCGCCCACGTCGTCGGCACGCCGCACGAGCCGGAGGTCGACCCGGCGCACGACACGACGGGGTCCCTCGCGCACCTGCGGCGGGACAACGTCGTCGCCGCCGTCCTGCACGCCGTGCAGGCGGTCGTCGTGCTCGCGCTCGCCACCGACTTCACCCTGCCGGTCACGGCGTCGTACCTCGCGGGCCCGCCGGGGGCCGGACGGTACGAGACCGTCACGCTGTTCGACTCCCCGCTCGCGCTGGGCGTCGCGCTGTTCCTCGCGCTGTCGGCGTCCTTCCACGTGCTCGTGTCGCTGCCGCGGGTGCACGAGCGCTACCTGCGCGGCCTCGCCGACCACCACAACTTCTATCGCTGGGTGGAGTACGCGCTGTCGTCGTCGGTCATGGTCGTGCTCATCGCGCAGCTGACCGGCATCGCCGACGCCGCCGCCCTCATCGGCCTGTTCGGCGTCAACGCGTCGATGATCCTCTTCGGCTGGCTGCAGGAGCGCTACGAGGAGCCCGGCAGCGGCCGGTGGCTGCCCTTCGTCATGGGCTGCGTGGCCGGGGCCGTGCCGTGGCTCGCGATCCTGCTCTACGTCGTCGCGCCAGGGGCGACGTCCGGCGCCGAGCCGCCGACCTTCGTCTTCGCGATCATCATCTCGCTCTTCCTCTTCTTCAACTCCTTCGCCGTCGTGCAGGGGCTGCAGTACGCCCGCGTCGGCCCGTGGCGGCGCTACGTGGTGGGGGAGCGGACGTACATCCTGCTGAGCCTCACGGCGAAGTCCGCGCTCGCGTGGCAGGTGTTCGGCGGGACGCTCGCCGGCTGAGCGGCCCGCCCCGGGCACACTGCGCCGGTGACCGAACCCGGCGTCCAGGCGCCCGTCCGTCCCGAAGCGCCCGGGGCGCACCTCGGCCGCGGGTGGACGCTCGTCCTGCTCGGCATCGCGCTGTTCGTCGTCAACGCCGGGGTGTCGCGGCTCGCGCTGACCAACGGCGTCGACCCCGTCCCGCTGGCGGCCGTCCGGATCGCGGGCACGGCCCTGGTGCTCCTGCTCGTGCTGCTGGCCACCGGGCGCGCCTCCCGGCTCCGGCTGCGCGCCCGGGAGGTGCCGCTGCTGCTCGCCTACGGCCTCGGCGGGGTGGGACTCGTGCAGGTGAGCTACTTCGTCGCCATCCAGCGGCTGCCGATCGGTCTCGCCCTGCTGCTGGAGTACCTCGCGCCGCTGCTCGTGGCGCTCGTCGCCCGCTTCGTGCTGCGCGAGCGGGTCAGCGCCCTGCTGTGGCCCGCCCTCGCCCTCAGCCTCGGCGGCCTCGCCCTCGCCCTCGGGCTCGGCGGCGACGTCGAGCTCGACACCGTAGGGGTGGTGGCCGGGCTCGTCGCGGCCGGGTCCTTCGCGACGTACTTCCTGCTCGGGGAGCGCATCGTCCGCACCCGCGACGCGCTGTCGACGACGTTCTGGGGCTTCGCCGTGCCGGGGCTGCTCTCGCTCGCCTTCGTGCCGTGGCGCTCGCTCGGCGGCTGGACGGGGCAGCCGGTCGCGCTGCCCGACGCGCTCGGCGCAGGTGAGGTGGCGCTCGTCCTCGTGGTCGCGTGGGTCGTCGTCCTCGGCACGCTCTCGCCCTTCGCGGCCGAGACGGCCGCGCTGCGGTGGATCCCGGCGACCCTCGTGACCGTCGTCGCCACCCTCGAGCCCGTCGGGGCCGCCGTGCTCGCGTGGTGGTGGTTCGGCGAGGCGCTCACCGCCCTGCAGGTCGTCGGTTTCTGCCTCGTGCTCGGCGGGGTGGTGCTCGCGCTCGTCGCGCGGTCGTCGGCGGGGACGGGGGACCGGCCCGACGCCGTCCGGGGCGGAGGTGAGGGAACGCCCTTCGGGCGCGGCGCGCCTCGACTACGGTCCGCGAGGAGGTGGGGGACATGCGTGGTCTCGTGGTGCGCGCGCTCGTCGCTGCGCTGCTGCTGCCGGCTGCCGTCGCGGTGGGCCTGGTCGGCCTGGTGGGACCGGCGACGGCCGACGTCGGCGCCGCGCTCGCCACCGACGGCGACCGCGAGCAGCCGCGCCCCCGCGTCTCGCACGTGCTCGGGGGGCGGCTCGGCGACGGCGGGCCGGCGACCGAGGCGCTGGTCACACCCGCCCCACGCGCGCTCGCCGTGGAGCCCGACGGCACGCTCCTCGTGCAGGAGCAGTCGACCCGCCAGCTGCGCGCGCTGGACCCGCGCGCAGGGACCGTCGACGTCCGCTACGGCACGCCCGGGCCCGACGTGGCGGCGTCGGGCACCACGTGGGACGTGCCGGTACCCCCCACGTGGGACGCCCGGGACGTGGGACTGCCGGCTGCCTCGCAGCTGACGCGTGCGGACGACGGCGTCCTGTGGCTGCTGCGCGGCAACCAGTACGTCGCCACGATCGACTCCCGGCACCGGCTGAGCGTCCGCCGCCCGCCGCAGGTCGGTGCGGCCTGGTGGGTCGACCCGAGGCTCGTCCTGCGCGACGGCTCCATGGTGGTGGACATCCGGCGCGGCCCCGACGGCCGCAGCGGGACGACCGGCCTGCTGCCGCCGGGGTGGGTCGACGGGACCGTGCCGGCCCCGCTGTCCGGCACGTCCGCCGGCACGTTCGCGGAAGGACCCGACGGCGCGCTGTACGAGGCGCGCATCTTCGGCATCTACCGCCACGACCGGACGGCCGGGCTCCCCCCCGTCCTGGTGGCCGGCAGCGGTCCCGGCGGTGGTCGGTACCCGGAGCCCGGCGAGGCGACGGACGGTCCCGCGCTCGGTGCCCCGATGCACGCGGCGGCGCTCACGGCCGGTGACGGCGTGCTCGCCTACCTGGACGAGACCGCCCTCGCCCCCAGGGAGCTCTCCGTCCGGGTGGTCGACGGCGGTTCCGTGCGCACCGTCGCGGACCACGCCGACCTGACCGGCGACCGGTCCGACAGCGACTGCGGCACCGCCGCCCTGGCCGTGCGCGGGGACGACGTCGTCGTCGCGTGCGACCACGCGCTGCGGGCCTTCGCGGTCGACGGGTCCGACCTCGGGACGGGCGGCCGGGTCCTTCTCGGCCGTCACGACCTGCACCGCTTCGGCTCGCCGGACGGCACCCCCTCGGCCCGGGTCGGGCTGCCGGAGGGCGTCCACCGGCTCGTGCACCACCCGCTCGACGGCGACCTCGCGGTCGTGAGCGCCGTGGACGTCCGTCGCGAGGTGCCCACGCCCTCAGGCCCGGTCGTCGAGGTCGTCGCCGACGTCCGGGACGCGGCCCGCGGCCTCGGGATCGAGGCCACCTACCTGCGGGACCGGGTGCAGTGGACGGCCGACCTCGCCCCCGACGGTCGGGTCGTCGCGGTGCTCTGCGGGCCGCAGGAGTGCTGGCTGCGGGCCCAGCAGCCGGACGGCACCTGGCGGACGCTCGCCGGGGGCGGGGCGGAGCTGCCCGTCGCGGGCGCCGCGGGAGCCGCCACCCGGCTGCAGCCCGTGGAGTTCCTCAGCACGACCCGCCGGCAGCCCATGGTCGTCGACCGGGAGCGGGGCGAGGTCGTCCTCGTCACCCGGGTCCGCGGCGGACAGGGGGCCCGGCACGCCGTCGTGGTCGTCCCCCTCGACGGTACGCCGCTGCGGACCCCCGTGCTGCCCGGCTCCGGCGACGTGCCGGACGTCGACGCGTGGCTGCAGACCGGTCCGCTCGCGGTGTCGCCCGCCGGGCTCGTGCAGCTGAGCGCGCCGTCGTCCGCGCAGCGGCTGCGCACCGTCGACACGCAGCGGGGGCTGCTGACCGAGTCCGCCACCTTCCTCGTCGGCGGGGCCTCGGTCGCGGAGGCCGACGACGGGACGCTGTGGTCGGGGCAGCCGACGTGGTCCGGTCGCGCCGCGGCGCTGGACCGCTACGTCGTCGGCACCGGCCGGGGAGCCGGGGGAGCGAGCGCCGACGTGCTGCAGCGTGGCGGTGCCCGCGCCGACGGCGCCCTGCTCCCGGTGCCCGACGGTGTGCTCGTCGCCGGTCAGCAGGTCCCAGGGGCCGTGCACCTCGTCGACGTGTCGCCCCTGCCGCCGCTCGCCCCGCCGGGCGTCACCGCCGTGGCGGGCGACGAGCGGGCGACGGTGAGCTGGCAGGAGGCCGACGGCGAGGGCCTGAGCGTGACCGGCTACACCGTCACGGTCGAGCCGGGAGGGCGGAGCCTGCAGACCGGGCCCACCGCCCGGTCCGCCGTCGTCACCGGGCTGACGAACGGCACCGCGTACCGCTTCGTCGTCACCGCGACCAACGCCGCCGGGCCCGGGGCGCCGTCGGCGCCGTCGCCCGCGGTCACCCCGGTCGACACGACGCCACCCGGCCCCGTGCGCGGGCTGTCGAGCACGCCGGGCTGGGGCAGCGTCGCGCTGCGCTGGTCACCGCCGGCGGACCCCGACTTCGCCGGGGTGACGGTCGTGACGCGCCCGGGCCGGACGGCGCCGTCGTCGCCGAGCGACGGGCGGGTCGTCTACCGCGGCAGCGCGACGCAGGTGACGGTCACCGGTCTTGCGCAGGGCGGCTACCACGCGGTGGCGGTCTTCCCCCGCGACGCGGTCGGGAACACCGGTCGCCGGGCGGTCGGGGTGTGGCACGGCAGCAGCGTCACCAGCACCGCCACGCGCCGGTCCGCGGTGTACGGGCAGACCGTCGCCGTCGACGCCGTCGCGCGGCGGACCGACGGCACGGCCCTGGCCGGGGTCCCCGTCGAGCTGCACGTGCGGAAGCGGGGCGCGACCGGCTGGACGAGGGTCGCGACGGCGACGACGTCGGCGTCGGGCACCGCGCGGCTGCAGCACCGCCCGTCGTGGCACGCCGACTACCAGGTGCGGGTGCCCGGCCGGGGCTCCGTCCTCGGCTCCGGCGGGCCCGCGCACCGGGTCGACGTCGCGACGGCGGTGTCGAGCGCGCTCAGCCGCGCGACGGCTCCCCGGGGCGGCACCGTCGAGGTCGCCGGCACCGTGTCGCCCGCGCACGCCGGGAGCACGGTGCACCTGGAGCGCCGGGTCGCCGACGGCTGGCGCCGGGTGACCTCCCAGACCCTGTCGGGCACGAGCGGCTACCGCTTCCAGGTGCGTCGCACGACCGCCGGCAGCGAGGCCTACCGCGTGGTGGCGCCGGGCGACGCCGACCACGCGACCGGCACGAGCGCCGTCCGCACCGTCCGCTGGACCTGACGGGTCAGGCCTCGGGCAGCTGCGCCCTCGCGACCTGGCCGTGCGCGGCCATGTCGTAGCCGACCTGGCAGAAGCCGTGGTTGCAGTACCCGTTCGGGTTCCGCTGCAGGTACTGCTGGTGGTAGTCCTCGGCGTAGAAGAACTCGCCGGCCTCGGCGGCGGGACGGATCTCGGTGACGACCTGGCCGTAGCCCTCGGCGCTCAGCGCCCGCTGGTAGCGCTCGCGGGACTCCCGCGCGGCCGCCAGCTGTGCGTCGGTCGTCGTGAAGACGGCCGAGCGGTACTGCGTGCCGACGTCGTTGCCCTGCCGGTTCGGCGTCGTCGGGTCGTGGTTCTCCCAGAACTCCTTGAACAGCCGCTCGAGCGACACCACGGCCGGGTCGTACACCACCATCGCCGTCTCGGTGTGCCCGGTGCGCCCGGTGCACGTCTCCTCGTAGGTGGAGTTGGGCGTGTAGCCGCCCATGTAGCCGACGGCGGTGGTGTGGACGCCGTCGAGGCGCCAGAAGATGCGCTCGGCGCCCCAGAAGCAGCCCATCGCCACGTACAGCACCTCGTGGCCCTCCGGCCACGGCGGTGTGAGCGACGTGCCCTTGACCACGTGCCGGCCGGGCACGGTGACGGGCGTCGGGCGGCCGGGCAGGGCCTGGTCGCGGGTCACGGGGGTGGCGGTGCGGGAGCCGAACAGCATGCGTCCTCCTCGGTCGCGCGTGGGCCGCGCGTCGGTGTCACCAGGCTCAACAGGCGCGCGGGCCGTGTCGTTCCCGTGTGGTGGGATGAGACGGTGACCGGGGCGAGGGCGGTGACCGGCGGGGGTGGGACGGCGCGCGGCCCGGCGGGCGGTGGCCCGCCGGCCGCGTGGGTGGCCGTGCCCGCGCTCCTCGGCCTCGCCGCCGTCCTGCTCGCGGTCGGGCTCGGGCCCGTCCCGCTGTCCGGCGACAGCCCCGCCGACCGAATCCGCCCGCTCGAGGTCGCGCAGCCGACGGCGGACCCCGCGGGCGAGCGCGTCGTCGACGTCGACCCGCCCCGCTACGGCGACGCCGTCGCGGGTGTGCCGCTGGAGGTCGCCGCCGCCGTCGTGGCGACGAGCCTCGCGCTCGCGCTGCTCGTGCGCTCGCTGCTGAGCGCCCGCCGGGACGCGCCGGCCGACAGCGCGGACGGCGAGGACGACGGGGGCGGCCCGCCCGACGAGGCCGTGACGGCCGACCCGGACGCCGCCGCCCTCGCCGCCGCGGCCCGCAGCGGCCTGCTGCGGCTGGCCGACGTCCCGCCCGGGCACCTCGCGGACGTCGTCGTCGCGTGCTGGGCGGAGCTCGAGCGCGCCGCCACCGGCACCGGCGCGGCCCGCCGCTGGACCGACACCCCCACCGAGTTCGCCGCGCGGCTGGCCCGCAGCGCGCCCGGGCTCGACCGCGCCGCCCTGGAGGGGCTGCGGCGCACGTACTCGCGGGTGCGCTTCGCCGCCCCGGGCACGCCGGCGCGCGAGGTGACGCCGGCGGAGGCCGACGCGGCCCGTGCCGCGCTCGCCTCGCTGCTGCGAGCCGTCGAGGTCGGCGCGTGAGCCCCGTCGCGTGGCCCGTGCCGAGCCTGCGGCGACGGCTCGGCGCCCTCGCGCTGGCGGCGGCGACGGGCGGGCTCTGCTGGTTCGTCGGGATAGGTGCCGGCCGCGCGGTCGGGCTGTGCGTGCTCGTGGCGGTGCTCGCCCTCGCCGTCCGGTTCGAGGAGCCGCTCGAGCAGCGCTGGCCCGACCGGCCCGCCCCGCGCACGCGCCCGGGCCGGCAGGAGGTCGCCCTCACCGCACGGCAGGTCGAGGGCGCCCGGACCGACGCGGGGGACCGCGCCCTGCTCGCCGAGCGGCTGCGCCGCCTCGACGCGCGGGCCGGGGCTCCCTCCGCCCTCGACGACGTCCGGCGCGCGGCCGGGCTCGCCCGCCGCGGCACGACCGGCACCCCGAGGAGCAGCCCGTGACCGACCCCGCCCCGCAGCCCCTGCCCGCCGGAGAGGTCACCCGGCTCGCGACCGGCGTGCTCGACGCCGTCGGCACCGCCGTCGTCGGCATGCGCGAGCCGCTGCGCGTCGCGCTCGCCGCCGTGCTGGCCGGGGGCCACGTGCTGTTCGAGGACGTGCCCGGGCTCGGCAAGACCCTCGCCGCCCGCAGCCTCGCGGCCGCGCTCGGGCTGCAGTTCGCCCGCCTGCAGTGCACGCCGGACCTGCTTCCGTCGGACGTCACCGGCTCGTTCGTCTGGGACCCGGCCACCCGCGACTTCGCGTTCCGTCCCGGCCCGGTGTTCACCGGGCTGCTGCTGGCCGACGAGATCAACCGGACGAGCCCGAAGACGCAGGCCGCGCTGCTGGAGGCGATGCAGGAGGGACAGGTCACCGTCGAGGGGCGCACCACGCCCCTGCCCCGGCCGTTCCACGTCCTCGCCACCGCCAACCCCGTCGAGTACGAGGGCACGTACCCGCTGCCCGAGGCGCAGCTCGACCGGTTCCTCGTCCGCCTCGCCGTCGGCTACCCCGACGCGGCGCAGGAGGGCGACGTGCTGCTGCGGCGGGTCGGCCGCCGGCAGGAGGCGGTCGAGGTCCCCCGCGTCGTGGACGCCGGCACGCTGCGCCGGATGCAGGCCGGCGTCGAGCAGGTCGACGTCGAGGCGGACCTCGCCGCGTACTGCGTCGCCCTCGCCGCGGCGACCCGGGCCCACTCCGCGGTCGAGGTCGGCGCGTCGCCGCGCGGGAGCCTCGCGCTGCTGCTCGTGGCCCGGGGTCTCGCGGTCCTCGACGGCCGCACCGTCGTGCTGCCGGAGGACGTCAAGGCCGCGGCGCCCGCGGTCCTGGGGCACCGCCTCGTGCTCGGGGTGCAGACGTGGTCCGGCGGCGTGACCTCCGCCGCGGTCGTCGAGGAGGTGCTCGGCTCCGTCCGGACGCCCGCGACGGTGCCGACCCGGTGACGGCGTGACGGCCCGCTGGCGCCCCACCGCGGCCCTGCGCCGCGCGGTCGCCCTCGGGCTGGGCGGCCTCGGTGCGGGGGCCGTGCTCGGCTCCCCGGAGGCGGCCGCGCTCGCCGTCCCCCTCGCGCTGACGGCCGCGCTCGCCCTGCGCCCGCGCGAGGCGCCGGCCACGGTGGTGGCGGACGTCCGGGTGCCGCGGACGGGGGCCGTGGGCGAGGGCGTCGACGTGCGGCTCGAGGTGCCCGCGGTGCCGGGGGGCGACCTCGCCGTCGTCGTCGCGCCGGACGGTCCGGTCGCGCTCGCCGTCGGCCGCCGCCCGCGCACCCTCACGGGCCGGCTCGACCCGGGCACGTGGGGCCGGCACGCCGTCACGCGGCCGGACACGCTGCTCGTGGCCGCCGACGGCCACCTCGCCGTCGGTCCGAGCGCCGGCGCCGTCCGCGACGTGCTCGTCGTGCCCGCCGTGCCGCCCGCCGCCGCGGGGCCGCTGCCGCCCCGCGGCACGACGGTCGTCGGCCCGCACCGGACGCGGCGCGCGGGGGACGGCAGCGACCTGCACGCCGTCGACGAGTTCCGGCCCGGCGACCGGCTGCGGGCGGTCGACTGGCGGGCCACCGCCCGGCGCGGGCAGCGCCCTGACGGCCTGCGCCTTCACGTGCGGCGCACGTCCGTGGACGCCGACGGCGACGTCGTGCTCCTGCTCGACACCCGCGGCGACCTCGGTCGCGACGTCGCCTCGTGGTCCGTGCCCGTCGTCCTCGCCGGTGGGGCGGTGGAGCCCGGCAGCAGCCTCGACCTCACGGTGACCACGGCGGCGGCGCTCGCGGCCGCGCACCTGCACGCCGGGGACCGGGTCGCGACCGTCGACCTCACCGTGCCCGCCGCGTCCGTCCGAGCCGGCGCCGGTCGCCGCCACCTGCGCCGGCTCCGCGTCGCGCTCGCGGGCACCACCGCGAGCGGGACGGCCGTCGGCGGGCGGGCCGGGTACGCGGCCACGACGCTGCCCCGCCGGCTGCTCGAGCAGGTGCCGGGACGCGCGCTCGTGGTCGTCCTGTCGCCGTTCCTCGACGACCGGGTCGGCGACCTCGCGCTCGCGCTGCGCCGGCACGGGCGCACGACCGTCGGCGTCGACTGCATGCCGGAGGACCTCGTGGCCGACCGGCGGGGCCCCGCCGGTGCGGCGGCCCTCGCGCTCGTCCTCGCCGAGCGGCGTGCGCGGCTGGCCGCGCTCGCCCGGGCCGGCGTCCCGGTGCTGCCGGCGGGCGCGGACCTGCCGCTCGCCACGCGTCGCCTGGTGCGCGAGCGCGTCCGGGCGGGGGCCGGGTGAGCCCCGCACCCGCCGGCACCGGGCGGACGGTCTCCGGCCTCGTGCCGCGCCTCGTCCTCGTGCTCGCGGCCGCGCTGGGCGCGGCGGCGCAGGTGGCGGGCCGCGACTGGCCCGGCGGCTCGCCGCTGCCCGCCCTCCTGCCCGTGCTGCTCGCGCTGGCGGTGGCGTGGCGCCCGTCGCTGCCGCTCGCGACCCCGGTCGTGCTCGGGCTCGGCCTGCTCGCCGTCCTCGCGGGCGGCGGTCTCGACGCCCGCGACGCGCTCAGCCTGCTCGCCGTGCACGCCACGCACCTCGCCGCGTCGCTGTCGGCGGTGCTCCCGCGCGGGGCGCGGCTGGAGGTCGCCGCCGTGCGGGCGACGTGGCGCCGGTCCGTGCTCGTGCAGGCGGTCGGCCAGGGCGTGCTGCTCGTCGGCGCCGCGGTCGGGTGAGGGCCGCCCGACCGCACATGAACTACCGTCTCGCCACGTGCCGGACGCCCCGCCCCCACCGAGCCGGCTCGCGCGCGCCCGCCGGCTCGCCGGGGACGAGCGCGTCCTCTTCGTCGGCGTCGGCGCCGTCAACACGCTCATCGGGACCGTCGCCTTCGTCGGCCTGCAGCTCACGCTCGGGCGGGTCGCCCACTACCTCGTCGTGCTCCTCGCCGCGCACGTCGTCAGCGTGCTGTGCGCCTTCGTGCTGCACCGGCGCCTCGTGTTCCGGGTGCGGGGCAACGTGCTCCTCGACCTGCTGCGCTTCGAGACCGTCTACCTCGGGGCGCTCGGGGTCAACCTCCTCGCCCTGCCGCTGCTCGTCGAGGTCGCGGGGCTGCCGGTGATCCCCAGCCAGCTGCTCGTCGTCTTCGTCACCGCGCTCATGAGCTACGTGGGGCACAAGTACTTCTCCTTCCGCAGGAAGCAGGCCGCGTGAGCACCGACCCGCTCGTCTCCGTCGTCGTCCCCGCGTACCGGAACGCCCGCTACGTCGCCCGGACCCTCGACTCCGTGCTCCGGCAGACCTACCGCCACCTCGACGTCGTCGTCGCCGACCACTCCTCCGACGACGGCACGTGGGAGCGGCTGCAGCCGTACGCCGACGACCCGCGGGTCAGGCTGCTGCGGACCGAGGCCGGCGGCGGCGCGGAGCGGAACTGGAACCGGGTGACCGACGAGGCGCGGGGGGAGCTCGTCAAGCTCGTCTGCGGCGACGACCTGCTCGCCCCGACGTGCCTGGAGCGCCAGGTGGCGGCGCTGCGGGCCGAGCCCGGCGCCGTCCTCGCCGCGTGCCGGCGCGACCTCGTGGACCCCGCGGACCGGGTGCTCGTGCGTGGTCGCGGGCTCGGCCCGCTGCGCGGGCGGGTGCCCGGCGCGCAGGCCGTCCGCGCGACGGTCCGGGCCGGCACGAACCTGCTCGGCGAGCCCGCGTGCGTCCTGCTGCGCACCGACGTCGTGCGGGCCGTGGGGGGCTGGTCGGCCCGCGACCCCTACCTCATCGACCAGGACCTGTACGTGCGCGCGCTGCGCCACGGCGACCTCGTCGCCCTCGACGAGGTCCTCGCCGCCTTCCGCGTGAGCGCGACGCAGTGGAGCGTCGCCCTGGCCGGCGAGCAGGCCCGGCAGGCGGCCCGCCTGCACGCCCGCGTGCACGCGGACTGGCCGGAGGCCGTCTCGGCCGCCGACGCCCGGCTCGGGTCCCTGCGCGCCGTCGGCACGGCCGGCCTGCGCCGGGCGGCCTACCTCGTGTGGTCCCGGCGGATGCGCGCGGCCCCCGGGTCCGGCGGCGGGGTCACGGACCTGCCAGGCGGCCGGTGACGTTGAACTCGTTGTAGACGAACAGCGACCCCGCCCACCGCGGGAAGGGGAAGGAGTAGCGCCGCTCGACCGCGAGCCCGTGGTCGCGCAGCAGCGCCTCCACGACGTCGAAGTCGCAGAAGCGCACGTGCGTGGGGTCGAAGGCCTGGCCGCGCTCCTGCGGGGTGACGACGTGGACCGCGCCGCCCGGGCGCACGTACGGCAGGTACGTGCGGAGGATCTCGTCGGCGGTGGCGGCGTCGACGTGCTCGACGACGTGGGCGAGGAGCAGGCTGTCGAAGCCGCCGCGCACCGCGTCCGGCGAGCCCGCGAACTCCTCGGTCGTCCACGCCCGCAGGCCCAGCGAGCGGCAGTGGGCGACGAAGGCGGGGTTGTGGTCGACGCCCACCCCGTTGCCGTCGAGGTGGGTGAGGTTGCGGCCCAGGCCGCAGCCCACGTCGAGGACGCGCCCCAGGCGCAGACGTCGCACGTTCCACCGGTACGGCGCCTGGACCGGCAGGACCCGCTTCCACCACACCGTCTGCAGGGCCACCAGCCGCTCGGTGTACGCCGCGCCCCGCGTGTCCGCCCCGTCCTGGCCCGGCTGCTCCATGTCGTGCCCGTCTCCCGTCGGCCGCTGCGTCCGCGGCCCATGCTAGGCACCCCCGCCCGCGGGGGGGCGGGACGCGCGCGGTGCGTGTGTACCCTCGCAGCCCATGGCCAGGGAGCCGGACGGCGGGTTCGTCCACGAGGTCTCGGTGGCCGTCCCGGTCTACCAGGGGCAGACGAGCCTCGTGCCCGTCGTCGAGGAGCTGCTGTCCCACGTCGAGCCGGCCACGACGCCGGACGGGCACGTGTGGCGCGTCGCGGAGGTGCTGCTCGTCCACGACAACGGCCCGGACGACTCGGCCGGCACCATCCGGGCGCTCGCCGCGCGCCACGACGTCGTCCGCCCGGTGTGGCTCAGCCGCAACTTCGGCCAGCACGCCGCCACGCTGGCCGGCATGGCGTCCTCCGGCGGGGACTGGGTCGTCACGATGGACGAGGACGGCCAGCACGACCCGGCCGACATCGCCCGCTTCCTCGACACCGCGATGCGGGAGCAGGCGGCGCTCGTCTACGCCCGCCCGACCAACCCGGCCCCGCACGGCAGCCTGCGCAACAGCGCGAGCCGGGCCGCCAAGTGGGTGTTCTCGAAGGTGCTGAGCCCCGACGCGCCCGTCCACTTCCAGAGCTACCGCCTCGTGCTCGGCGAGGTCGGTCGCAGCGTCGCGGCCTACGCCGGGGCGGGGGTGTACCTCGACGTGGCCATCGGCTGGGTGGCCAACCGGACGGCCTACTGCCCGGTGGTGCTGCGCGAGGAGCACGGCCGCCGCTCCGGCTACTCCTGGCGCAGCCTGCTCGCGCACTTCTGGCGCCTCGCGCTGTCCTCGGGCACCCGCGGGCTGCGCGTCGTGAGCGTGCTGGGGGTCCTCCTCGCCGTGCTCGGCGTCGCCCTGGCCGTCGTCCTCGTCGTCGCGAGGCTCGCGGGCGACGTCCCGGTCCAGGGCTGGACCTCGGTCATGGTCGTCACGCTCATCGGCACCGGGTCGGTCCTGCTGTGCCTGGGCGTGGTGGCGGAGTACGTGGGTGTGGCGGTCGGCATGGCGATGGGACGGCCCCTGTTCCTCCTCGTCGGCGACCCGGCCGCGGGGCCGCTCGGCGCGGCGCCCGCGGGACGGGACGGGCGGTGAGCGCACCCCTCACCTGGGTGGTGGGGGCGGGTGGCCTGCTCGGCTCGTCGGTCCTGGCGGCGGCGTCGGCCCGGGGGCCGGTGTGGTGGCCGCGCGAGCCGGTGCCGTGGGGCACGCCCGGGTGCGCCGACGCGCTCGCGGCGCAGGCGGCGGCCTTCGCCCGGGCGGCGGCGGGAGCCCCCTGGCGGGTCGCGTGGTGCGCGGGGACGGCCGTCCCCGGCTCGCCGGAGGAGCAGCTGCACGAGGAGGAGGCCGTCGCCGCCCGCCTGCTCGAGGCCCTCGCGCGCGTGCCCGGCGCGGGTGCGGTGTTCCTCGCCTCCTCCGGCGGAGGCGTGTACGCGGGCTCGAGCGGCCCGCCCTTCACCGAGCGCACCGAGCCCCGGCCGCTCGCGCCGTACGGCCGCAGCAAGCTGCGCCTGGAGGCGCTGGCGGAGCGGTGGGCCGCGCGCACCGGGCACCCCGTCACGCTCGGGCGGCTGTCGAACCTCTACGGCGCCGGGCAGGACCTCGACAAGCCGCAGGGCCTGGTCTCGGTGCTGTGCCGGGCCACCCTGCTGCGCCGGCCGGTGCCGCTGTACGTGTCGCTGGACACCGTGCGGGACTACCTGTGGGCCGACGACGCCGGCCGGACCGTCGTCGCGGCACTGGACGCCGACGCGGGCGCGGCCGGCCGCGCGGTCGTGCGCGTCATGTCGTCGGACCGCCCGACGACCGTCGGCCTGCTGCTGCGCGTGCTCGAGCGGGTCGCCGGGCGCCGCCCGCAGGTCGTGCACGCGACGTCGCCCGCCGCCCGGTGGCAGACCCGCGACCTGCGGCTGCGCTCGGTGCTGGCCGGCGGGCTCGACCTGGCGCCGCCCACGCCCCTGCCGGTCGGCGTGCTCCGCGTCTACCAGCACCTGCTGCGCCTGCAGCAGCAGTCCCGGCTCGCCTGAGCGGGGGCCGGCGCAGCGGCGTCCATAGACTCCCGGCATGCCGCCCGGACCCGTGCCCGGACCCGCGCCGAGACCCGCGTCCGAACCCGCCCCCGACGGCCGGTCGTCCTGGCGGGGCCGTGGCGCCGCCGTCGTCCTCGCCACCGGCGTGGTCCTCGGCGGCGTCCTCGTCCTGCTGTGGCCGGTGCTCGCCGCCCCCGTCAACGCCGACGACCGGTACTGGTACCTGCAGGCCGGGCCGCGGTCGGGGGGCACGTGGTACGGCCTGCTCGTCTACGGCTGGCAGGAGCTGCCGACGGCGGCGGCCAGCGGCCGCCTCGCGCCGCTGTCGTCGGCCTCGCGCCGGCTCGCCCAGCTCGCCGTCATGGAGGTGGGCGTCGCCACCGGCACGCCGGTCGTGGTCCTGCAGGGCGTGGTGAAGCTCCTCACCCTCGGGCTCGTCGTCTCCGTCCTCGTCGCCTTCCTCGCGGCCCTGCGCAGCCGCGGGCCCGACGGCTCGCTGCACGCGCTGCCGCGGCGCCACCTCGCGTGGGTCGCCCTCGCCGGGACCGCGCTGGCCGCTGCGGGCTCGCAGGCCCAGGCCCAGTTCCGCAACGGCTGGACGAGCTACGCGGTCCTCACGTGGGGGTCCCTCGTCGTCGTCGTCGGGGTCCTCGCCCTGCTGCTGGTCCTGCTGCGGCTCGTGGCCGCCCGCCCGCGGGCGGCGACCGTGCCGGTCGTCGTGCTCCTCGTGCTCGTGGCGGCGTTCCTCAACCTCAGCTACGAGCTCGTCCTCGTCACCGCGCCCGCCGCGCTGCTCGTGGTCCTCCTGCAGCCGGTCGGCGCACCGGGGGGGCGCCGCGCGGCCCTGCGCGCGCGGGCCGTCGTCGGGGGGTCGTTCCTCGGCGCCTTCACCGTCCTCTTCGTCGGCATCCGGGTGTGGCTGTCGGGGCTGTGCGAGGGCGCCGCCTGCTACGCGGGCACGCAGCCGCAGCTCGGTGCCGCGGCCGTGCGGACGATGCTGCTCAACCTCGTCGGCGCCGCGCCGGTGGGCCGCGCCGGCGAGCTGGAGCTCGACCTCGAGCGGGCGGGGCTGCCGACGGCCGTGCCGGGCGCCGCCGCGTGGTCGGTGCTGCTCGGCCTCGCGGTGGGAGCCGGGCTGCTCGTCGCGTGGTGGGCGTGGGTCGTGCGCCCCGCGGGCGGCGCCGCCGGGACGCGCCCCGGCCCCGGTGGTGAGCCGGTGCCCGGTCGCGTGCACGCGCGCACGCTCGTCGTCGGCGCGACGGTCCTCGCGGTCGTCGGGGTGGGGGAGGCGGTGCTCATGGGGCTGTCGGTGCAGGCGGCCGAGCTCATCGGCTCGCTCGGCCGGCCCTACCGGCACACCATGATCACGTGGACGACGGCCTCGTTCGCGCTCGCCCTGCTGGCCGTCGCGTGCCTCGTGCTGCTCGGCCCCCGGCGCGCGCGGGGCGCCGGCTCCGTCGGTGCGGTCGTCGTCGCCGTGGCGGTCGCGGTGCTCGCCGCGGCCGTGACGCCGGCCAACGTCGCGGCGACCCGGGCGACGCGGCTGCAGGGCAGCGTGCTCGCCACGGAGCAGGTGCACACGGAGGTGGTGCTCGGCGACGTCGGCGCGACCGCCGACGCCCGGCGCTGCGAGGTGCTCGGGCGCCTGCTCGACGGCGGCGGCGACCGGGCCGCGGTGGCGACCGCGGAGTGGGCGGACCGGTCGTTCCGGTACTACCACGACCGGCCGTTCTGCACCGCGGGCCCGCCGTGAGCGCCGCCCGGCCGGGTGCCGGGGCGGCCCGCGCGGGTGGCTAGCCTTCGGTGGTGACGTCTGACCGGGCCCCGGGCTTCTCCACCCGCGCGATCCACGTCGGCTCCGAGCCGGACCCGGCGACCGGGGCCGTCATCCCGCCGATCTACCAGACGTCGACCTTCGCGCAGGACGGCGTCGGCGGGCTGCGCACCGGGCTGGGCGTCGGCTACGAGTACAGCCGGTCCGGCAACCCGACCCGGACCGCGTTCGAGCGGGCCTTCGCCGCGGTCGAGTCCGCGGGCGGGGAGCCGACACGGGCGCTCGCGTTCGCCTCGGGCCTCGCCGCGGAGGACGCCGTCATCCGCACCCTCACGCGCCCGGGCGACCACGCGGTCCTGCCCGGGGACGCGTACGGCGGCACGTACCGGCTCTTCGCGCGCGTCGCCGAGCCGTGGGGGGTGGCGTCCACGACCGCGGCCGGCGGCGGACCCGACGCCGTCCGGGCGGCGCTGCAGCCCGGCCGCACGCGTCTGGTGTGGGTGGAGACGCCCACGAACCCGCTGCTCGGCATCACCGACGTCGCCGCGGTGGCGGAGGTCGCGCACGAGGCGGGCGCCCTGCTCGTCGTCGACAACACCTTCGCCACGCCCTACCTGCAGAACCCGCTCGAGCTGGGCGCGGACGTCGTCGTGCACTCCACGACCAAGTACGTGGGCGGGCACAGCGACGTCGTGGGCGGCGCGCTCGTCACCCGGGCCCCGGAGGCCGCCGACGCGGTGCGCGACCCGTACTCCGAGGAGCCGCTCGCGGACCGGCTCGCGTGGCACCAGAACGCGATGGGGGCGGTCGCGGGGCCCTTCGACGCGTGGCTCACGCTGCGCGGTCTCAAGACCCTCGCGGTGCGCATGGAGCGCCACAGCGCCTCCGCGGCGCGCGTCGCGGAGTTCCTCCTCGGGCACGACGCCGTCTCCGAGGTGCTCTACCCCGGGCTGCCGGAGCACCCCGGGCACGAGGTGGCCGCGCGGCAGATGCGCCTCGGCGGCGGCATGGTGAGCTTCCGGCTGCGCCGCGGCCGCGAGGCCGCGCTCAAGGCGTGCGCCGGGACGACGGTCTTCACCCTCGCCGAGAGCCTCGGCGGCATCGAGTCCCTCATCGAGCACCCGGGCGCCATGACGCACGCCTCGGTCGCCGGCTCGCCGCTGGAGGTCCCCGACGACCTCGTGCGGCTGTCCGTGGGGCTGGAGGACGTCGAGGACCTGCTCGCCGACCTCGACGCCGCGCTCGCGGCCGCCTCCGCCTGAGTGCCCCCGCGCACGCCGTGACCTCGCTGCGGGT
Source organism: Aquipuribacter sp. SD81 (assembly GCF_037153975.1). Classification (NCBI taxonomy): domain Bacteria; kingdom Bacillati; phylum Actinomycetota; class Actinomycetes; order Micrococcales; family Intrasporangiaceae; genus Aquipuribacter; species Aquipuribacter sp. SD81. The sequence continues at coordinate 32,237 of NZ_JBBAYJ010000027.1, read as the reverse complement.
CTGCGTCGACGTGGGGTCGACGTGGACGAAGGGGCTGCTCGTCGACGCCGGCGACGCCGGGCCGGCCGCGCTGACGGACGGTCTCGAGGTGGCGGGCGGGTGGCTGCGCGCACCGGCCGTCGTCGCGACGGCCCAGCACCGGACGACCCTCGACACCGACGTCGCGGACGGTGTCGCGGGGGTCGTCGGGCTGCTGGGGGAGCGCGCGGGCGTGCACCCCGTCGCGCTCGGGCAGCCGCTCGTGTGCTCCTCCGCCGGCGGCGGGCTGCGGCTCGGGGTCGTGGGCTACGAGCGCGCCGTGACGGCCGAGGCGGCACGGCGCGCGGCGGTGTCGGCGGGGGGCCGGGTCGTCCACCTCGCCGCGGGGCGGCTGGGCGCCGCCGAGGTCGACGGGCTGCTCGGCGCCCGGCCCGACGTCGTCGTGCTCACCGGCGGCACCGACGGCGGCGACGGCGAGGTCCTGCTCGCGAACGCGGCCGTGCTCGCGGGGCCGCTCGCGGCGGCCGCCCTGCCCGTCGTGCTCGCCGGCAACGCCGACGTCGCGCAGGTCGCGGAGGGCTCCCTCGCGACCGCGGGCGTGGCCGTGACGCGCGTGGGCAACGTCCTGCCCCGCATCGGCGACCTGCGGCCGGGGCCCGCGCGCGACGCGGTGCGGCGCGCGTTCCTGCGCCACGTGATCGGGGGCGAGCGGCTCTCGCGCGGCCGGGGCTTCGCCCGGCTCGTCCTCGCCGCCACGCCCGACGCGGTCCTCGCCGGCGTGGAGCAGCTGGCCCGCGGCTTCCCGGGCGGCGTGCTCGTCGTCGACGTCGGCGGTGCGACGACCGACGTGTACTCCGTGCTGTCGCAGGCCGCGGCCGACGCCGCCGAGGACGACGTCGCCGGGCTGGAGGTCGCCTCCCGGACGGTGGAGGGCGACCTCGGGATGCGGTGGTCGGCGCCGGGGGCGGTCGAGGCGGCGCGGGCCGAGCGGCTCACCGCGTCGCACGGGCTCGCGCTCGACACCGACGGGGCCGCGGCCGCCGCCCACGAGCTCGCCCGACGGCCCGACGCGCTCGCCGAGGACCCGCGGGCGCGGCGGCTGGACGCCTCGCTCGCGACCGCGGCCGCGCTCACGGCCGTGCGCCGGCACGCGCGCCCGCAGGTCCCGGGGGCACCCGGCCGCCCGCTGCGCGACGTCGAGCTGCTCGTCGGCTCCGGCGGCGTGCTGCGCCACGGCGGCGACGACCTCGCGCACGGCGTGCTCGGGGCCGTGCTCGCCGACCACGCGGGTGCGTGGCACGTGCCGGACGGGGCGGTCCCGGTCGTGGACCGGGAGTACGTGCTGTGCGCGCTCGGGCTGCTCGCGCTCGAGGCCGCCCGGGACCGGACCGGCCCCGCCGAGCAGCCCGCCGGCTGACCCGGCGCGCGGCGGGCACCGGCTGCACCGGGCCGGAGGCACCCGACGGCTATGGTGGCGGACGGCCAGACGACGGAGAACGGAGACGGTCGTGGACAGCGGGTCCGACGACGTGGCGCCCGCGGACGCGGCGGCGGGCGGGGGGCGCGGCCCGCGGTCCGAGCCCGGCCACCGCCGCGGCAGCACGTTCGTGCGCTGGTGGACCGGCCCGACCAAGGCCGGCCTCGACGCGGTCGTCCTCATCGGCGCGACGCTCCTCACCGTCACGGCCCGCCTCGACCTCACCGCCTTCCGCACCGTCGACCCCGTCGGCCTCGTCTGGTACCTGCTCGTCGTGGTCGTGGTCCTGCTGGCCGTCGGCACGGCGGTCGTGTACCGCGGGCAGTACCGCTACGGCTCGTTCGAGGAGATCAGCGTCCTGGCGGTCGTCGTGGGCGTGTCCGCCGTGGCCGGGCTCGCCTTCACCGTCCTCGTCACCGCCTCCGACGGCCTGCGCGTCGTGCCGCTGTCGGTGCCCGTCGTGTCCGCCGCGATCGCGCTCATCGGCATGGCCGGGCTGCGCTGGATCGGGCGGCGCGCCATCGACGCGCAGTCCGCCCCCGGGTCCGACACCGAGCGGGTCCTCGTCCTCGGGGCGGGCGAGAGCGGCTACCAGGTGATCCGGGCGATGCTGAAGGACCCTTCGAGCCCCTACCGGCCCGTCGGGCTCGTGGACGACGACCCGGGCAAGAAGAACCTCCGCATCGAGGGCGTGCGCGTCCTCGGCACGAGCGCGCAGCTCGCCGACCTCGCGCGGCGCACGGGGGCGAGCACGGTCGTGCTCGCCGTCCGCACCGCGTCGGCGGCGGACGTCCGCCAGCTGACGGCGACCAGCCGGGCGGCGGGCCTGCGGCTGCTGAGCGTGCCGAGCACGAGCCGCATGCTCGGCAGCCAGATCGAGCTCGGCGACATCCGGGCGCTCACGGTCGAGGACCTGCTCGGCCGGCACCAGATCTCCACCGACGTGCACGAGATCGCGATGTACCTGACGGGGCGCCGGGTGCTCGTGACCGGGGCGGGCGGGTCGATCGGGTCCGAGCTGTGCCGGCAGATCCACGCGTTCCACCCGGCGGCGCTCGTCATGCTCGAGCGCGACGAGTCGGCGCTGCACGCGGTCCAGCTGAGCATCGAGGGCCACGCGCTGCTCGAGGACCGCAACCTCGTGCTCGCCGACATCCGCGACCCCGAGCGGCTGCGAGAGGTGTTCGCCGAGCACCGCCCGGACGTCGTGTTCCACGCCGCCGCGCTCAAGCACCTGCCGCTCGTGGAGGCCCACCCCGGCGAGGCGCTGCAGAGCAACGTGTGGGGCACCCTCAACGTGCTGCGGGCCGCGAAGGACGCGGGCGTCGAGCGGTTCATCAACATCTCCACCGACAAGGCCGCCGACCCCACGAGCGTGCTCGGCTGGTCCAAGCGCGTCGCGGAGCGGCTCACCGCCGACTTCGCCCGCGACGGCTCGCTGTACATGAGCGTGCGCTTCGGCAACGTGCTCGGCAGCCGCGGCTCGGTGCTCCACACCTTCGCCGACCAGGTGGCCCGCGGCGGCCCGGTGACCGTCACCGACCGTCGCGTCACCCGGTACTTCATGACCGTGCCGGAGGCCGTCGAGCTCGTCATCCAGTGCGGCGCGATCGGCGGGGCGGGCGAGAGCCTCGTCCTCGACATGGGCGAGCCCGTCCTCATCGCCGAGATCGCGGCGCGGATCGCCGACCTCGCCGGCGCGACCGTGCAGGTCGTCGAGACCGGGCTGCGCCCGGGGGAGAAGCTGCACGAGGACCTCATCGGCGCGGCCGAGGTCGGCACCCGCCGCTCGCACCCGCTCATCACCCACGTGCCGGTGCCGCCGCTGCCGGCCGACGCCGTCGTCCACCTCGACCCGCACCGGCCCCGCACCGAGGTCGTCGCGGCGCTGCGCGCGGCCTCGGAGTCCGGGCTCGTCGGCGCGCCGCGGCGCCCGGGGAGCGAGGTCGGCGCCACGTGAGCGACCTCGGCGCCTCCCTCGTCGTCGCCGCGGTCGCCGCCGTCGTCACCGCCGTGGTGTCCCTCGCGCTGCCGGACCTGCTGCGCCGGGCGCACCTGCTCGACGCCCCCGGCGACCGCTCGTCGCACACGGTGCCGACGCCGCGCGGCGGTGGCATCGCCGTGCTGCTCGGCGTCGTCGCCGCCGCTCTCGCCGCGCTCGCGCTCGCCCCCGCGGCGCCGGTCCTCGGCGGCGGCTGGCTGCCGTCGCTCGCGGGGGTGGCCGTGGCCGCGGGGCTCGTCGGTCTCGTCGACGACGCACGGGGCGTGCCGCCCGCGGTGCGGGCGGTCCTGCAGCTCGTCGTCGGCGCGGGGGCGGGCCTGCTCGTCGTCGCCCTGGACGACGTCAGCTGGGTGTGGGTGCCGGTGGCGGCGGTCGCGACCGCCGCGTACGTCAACGCCGTCAACTTCATGGACGGGCTCAACACCATGACGGGCCTGCACTGCCTCGTCGCGGGCGCCGGCTTCGCCGTGATGGGCGTCGTCACCGTCGACCGGTCCCCGGCGGACACGGGCTGGCTCCTGCCCGCGGGCCTCGTCGTGGCCGCGGCCGGGGCCGCGTTCCTGCCGTTCAACGGCGCCTCGGGCGGGCCCGCGCGGCTGTTCCTCGGCGACGTCGGCTCCTACGGGGTCGGGGCGATGGTCGCGTTCCTCGCCGGCGCGGGGTTCCTCACCGGTCTGCCGCTGGAGATGGCGCTCGCGCCGCTGGTCGTGTGGCTCGCCGACACCGCCCACACCCTCGTGCTGCGGGTCGCGGCGGGGGAGCGCTGGTACCTGCCGCACCGCACCCACGCCTACCAGCGGCTCACCGACGCCGGCTGGTCGCACCGGCAGGTGTCGCTCGCCGCCGCCGGCGCCACCGCGCTCGCCGTCGCGCTCGCCACGGCCGTCGCCGAGCAGGCGCTCGTGTGGCGCCTGGCCGGGGGCGTGCTGCTGGTCCTGCTCGGCTGGGCGTGGGTCAAGCTGCCCGCGTGGCTCGGCCACCCCTCCCCGTGGGGTGCGGTCGCGCGCGCCCGGCGCGCCTGATGCGCGTCACGCTGCTCACCCACTACTACGAGCCCGAGGTGGGCGCGCCGCAGCGGCGCTGGACCGCCTTCGTGCCGCGGCTGGTCGCCGCCGGGCACGAGGTGACGGTCGTGACGACCGTCCCGCACTACCCCGTGGGCCGCGCGGCGGCGGGCGCGCCCCGGCCCGGGCGGCACACCGGCCGGCACGGCGAGACCGTCGTGCGCGTGCCGTACGTGCCCTACGACGGCGGGCGCGGGCGCCGCGCGCTCGACCAGCTGCGGGTCGCGGTGGGCGGGCTGCCCGCCGGGCTCCGCTCGCGGCCCGACGTCGTCGTCGCGACCGTGCCCGGCCTGCCGACGCTCGTCGTGGGGCGCCTCGTCGCGAGCCTCGCCCGCGCCCGGCTCGTGGTGGAGATGCGCGACGCCTGGCCCGACCTGCTGCACGACGCCGGCGCCGGCCCGGCCCCGGTGCGGGCGGTGCTGGCCCGGGCCGTCACCGCGCTGCAGGTCGGCGCGGACGCCGTCGTGGCCGTGAGCGCCCGGTTCGCCGGGACGCTGCGCGGGCGCGGCGCGCGCCGCGTCGTCCACGTCGCGAACGGCACCGAGCTCGCCGCCACCCCGCCCCTGCCGCCCGTGACGGCGCCCGGCGCGGAGGAGCCGCTGCGGGTGCTGTACGCCGGGACGGTCGGGGAGAGCCAGGCGGTGCACGTGGCGGTGCGGGCGCTCGCGCTGTGCCCGCCCGGCACCGTCACGCTCACCGTCGTCGGGCACGGCGCGGCCCTGCCGCAGGTGCGTGCCGAGCGCGCGCGGCTGCCCGAGCCGGACCTCGTCCGGGTGCTGCCGCCGACGGACCCCGCCGGGGTGCGGGCCCTGCTCGTGGAGCACCACACCGCGCTCGTCACGCTGCGGGACTGGCCCTCGTTCCGGGCGACGGTGCCGTCGAAGCTCTACGAGCTCCTCGCGGCGGGCCGGCACGTGAGCGCCGCCGTGGCCGGGGAGGCCGCCGACACCGTCCGGGCGGCCGGTGGCGGGGACGTCGTGCCGCCGGAGGACCCCGCCGCGCTCGCGGCGCTGTGGCGGGACCTGCGCGCGGCGCCGGAGCGCCTCGACGTCGGGGGCGCCCCCCGGGCGTGGGTCGCGGCCGAGGCGGACGACGCCGTGCTCGCCGGGCGCTGGCTCGCGCTGCTCGAGGACCTCGCGTGAGCCGCTGGGTGGTCCTCGGCGGCAGCGGGTTCGTCGGCCGGGCCGTGCTGGCCGCGGCGGCGGCCGCGGGCCACGACGCCCGTGCGCTGCCCGCGCCCCGGCTGAGCGCACCCGTGGGGAGCACGCCCGAGCAGCTGCTCGACCTCGCCCGGCTGCCCGCGGAGCGCCTCGCCCCGGCCCTGGCGGGCAGCGACGTGGTCGTCAACGCGGCGGGGCTCGCGGCGCCCGGCGCCGCCGCCTCGCCCGGCCTCACCGGCGCGGACGCCCTGCTGCCGGTCGTCGTGGTCCTCGCGGCCCGCCGGGCGGGCACGCCGCGGGTCGTGCACGTGTCCTCGGCCGCCGTGCAGGGCGAGCGCGCCGTCCTCGACGCCTCCGACGAGCTCGACCCCCGCAGCCCCTACGCCGCGGCCAAGGCGGCGGGGGAGCGCACCCTCGCCCTGCTCCGGCCCCACACCGCGCCCCGCGTCGTCGTCGCCCGCGCGACGAGCGTGCAGGGGCCCGACCGGGCCACGACCCGCCGGCTCGAGCGCCTGGCCCGCTCCCGCCTGTCCAGCGTGGCCGGCGCGGGGGAGGACCCGGTGCCCGTGACGAGCGCCGAGGGGCTCGGGGCGTGGGTCGTCGCGCTCGGCGAGGACCCCGACCCGCCCGACGTCGCGCTGCAGCCGTGGGAGGGCTGGACGACGGCGTCGCTGCTGCGCGCCCTCGGCGGCCACGAGCCGCGGCACCTGCCGGTCGGGCTCGCCCGCGCGCTCGTCGGCGCGGGCTACGGCGTCTCGCGCGTGCTCGGCGGGCGCGGGCGCGCCGCGGTGCGCCGGGTCGAGCTCGTGTGGTTCGGCCAGCGGCAGGAGCCCGAGCGCCCGACCCGGACGTGACGACGGCTCAGCCCCGCTGCCAGCGGTCGTCCTGCGGGTCGGCGTGCACGGCCCGCAGCTGCTCGTCCAGGCCGAGCACGGGGCCCGGCAGCGGCGGGTCCGACCGGCCCTCCGCGCGGGCGAGCTTCCGCTGCGCGAAGTAGTTGCGGTAGCGCTTGACGACGTAGTCCGTCGGCCCGTCGAGGCGGAGCACGCCGTTGTCCATCCACACGACCCGCGAGCAGGTCTGCTCGACCGTCGCCATGCTGTGGCTCACGAGGAACACCGACCCCGCCTGGGCGCGCAGCTCGTTGATCCGCGTCTCGGAGCGCTCGCGGAAGTCGGCGTCACCGGTGTTGAGGGCCTCGTCGACGAGGAGGATGTCGGGCACGCGCGCCGTCGTGATGGCGAAGCGCAGCCGGGAGCCCATGCCCGAGGAGTAGGTCGACATGGGCCGGTACACCGCGTCGCCGATGCCCGCGAAGTCGACGATGTCGTCGAAGGCCGCCTGCGCCTCGCGCCGGGTCATGCCGAGCGCGAGGCAGCCGAGCACGATGTTGCGCGCGCCGGACAGCGCGGGCACGAGCGCGGCGTTCACGCCGAGCAGGGTCGGGTCCGACGCCGCCCACACCCGCCCGCCCGTGACGGGCGCGAGCCCGGCGATCGCGCGCAGCAGCGTGCTCTTGCCGGAGCCGTTCTTGCCGATGACGCCGACCGCCTCGCCGCGGCGCACGACCAGCGACATGCCGCGCACGGCCTGCACGGTCGTCACCCGGTCCGGGCGGGCACCGTCGGCGCCCTTGCGACGCCCGTCGACGTTGACGCGGAACGTGACGGACACGTCGTCGAGGACGACCGAGGGCGGGGCGTCCGGGGTCGCGGGGGTGACGGCGGGCGCCGCCTGCTCGCGCGTGTCAGTCACGGGTGTACTTCTCCTCCGCCGCCCAGAACACGACGAAGCCGACCACGAGGAGCACGAGCGCCCACGCGGCGCCCGTCAGCCAGTACGACGGCGGGCTCGTCTCGCCGTACAGCAGCGAGTCCCGCACGAGGGTGAGGTACACGTGCATCGGGTTGGCCTGAACGAGGGCGAGGGCGGTCGGGTCGTCGAAGCGGTCCTCGAAGGAGAAGAAGACCCCCGAGGTGTACAGCCAGATGCGCGTGAGGAACGGCAGCACGTTGGTCACGTCGCTCACGTGCGCGGTGAGCCGGGCCGTGAGGAGCACCGCCCCGAGGTTGAAGACCGTCACCATGAGCACGAGCACCGGCAGCAGCGCCCACCGCCACGACAGGACGGGGTCGGTGAAGGCGATGATCGCGAGCATGATCCCCAGGGCGGGGAGGAACTCCCACGCCTGCCGCAGCACCGTGGAGATCGGCAGCACCGCCCGCGGGAAGGCGAGCGCCTGGATGAGCTTGCGGTTGCTCGTCACCGACTTGGAGCCCTCGAGGATGCCGCGCGCGGTGTACTGGAAGAAGAAGATCCCGATGATGAGGAACCCGACGAAGTTCTCCACGCCGTCCCGGGTGTCGAGCACCACCCCGAAGACGAGGTAGTACGCGGCGCCGGCGAGCAGGGGCGTGAGCGCGAGCCACAGCACGCCCAGCCGGTCCGAGGCGTTCTTCGCGCGCAGCCGGCCCGCGGCCATCGCCGCGAGGAACGAGCGCCGCCCCCACAGCCGCTGCAGGTAGGTGCCGAGGCCGGGGCGGCGCCCGACCAGGGACAGCCGCGCCCCGGTCGCGAGCTCCTCCAGCCGCGCGGACCGGTCGCGGTCCAGCACCGGTGCACTCATCCCAGCACCTCCTCGTACACCTGACGATAGGCCCGCCCGTTGGCCGACCACGTGCGCGTGGCCAGCACGCGCCGCCGCCCCGCCTCGCCCGCGGCGGCCCGGCGGCCCGGGTCGACCAGCCGCGCCAGCGCCCGCGCGAGGGCGCCCGGGTCGCCGGGCGGCACGAGCAGGCCCTCGACGCCGTCGTCGACGAACTCGCGCAGCGCCGGCAGGTCGCTCACCACGAGCGGCAGCGCGGCGGCCATCGCCTCCGCGGGCTTCAGCGGGGTGACGACCCGGGTGACGGTCGAGTCGGTCCGCGGCACGACGAAGACGTCGAGGGCCGCCAGGTGCGCCGGCACGTCCTCGGCCGCGACCCGGCCCGGCAGCAGCAGCCGCCCCGCCGGCAGCGCGGCCGCCCGCTCCCGCAGCCGCGGCAGGTCGGCCCCGTCCCCCACGACGAGGCCGCGGACGCCGGCCGGGGCCCCCGGCGCGGCGAGCGCGTCCGCGAGCACGTCGAAGCCCTCGTAGCCCACGACGCTGGACACCGACCCGACGAGCAGCTCGTGCTCGGCCACGCCGAGGCGCTCCCGGGTGCGCGCCCGCACGGCCGCGCGGTCCGGCCGGGCGAGGGCCTCGAGCAGCTCGGCGCCGACGGCGTTCGGCACGAGCCGGACGTCGACGCCGGGGGCGGCCGCGAGCACGCGCGCCCGCATCGCCTCGCCGAGGGTGAGGACGACGTCGGCCGCGCGCCACGCCTCCGCCTCGCGCTCGCGGTGGACCCGGTAGCGCTCGGTGTCCTCCGCGCCGGGCCCGCGCCCGTGCGCCCACGTCTCGTGCAGCAGGCCGCGCACCTCGTAGACGACCGGCAGGCCGAGGCGCCGCCCCACCTCCAGCGCGAGGGCGGCGTTGGGGTGGTGGCTGTGGGCGTGGAGCACGTCGGGGCGCTCCCTGCGCACGACGTCGGACAGCAGCCGGACCGCGGCGTCCCGCTCCGCGGCGACCTCGTGCGGCCAGCGCCGGGGGAGCAGCAGGTGGTGGGGGACGCCGTCGACGACGACCGTGCCCGGCGGGGGCAGCCGCAGGATGGTGGCCGGGTACCCGAAGGCCGCGGCGACCGCCACCTGCACCCCTGCGTCCCGCTGCGCGCGCAGCACCTCGCGGGTGCGGGCGGTGTAGCCGCTGCGGGTCCACGGCAGGCAGTTCGTGACGAGGTGCAGCACGCGCGGCTCCCCGGCCGGTCGCGACAGGCCGGGTGGGCGCGGCGCCGCCGGAGGGACCGGACCGGGCAGCGGGTGCAGCTGCGCGTCCCGTTCCGCGGCCAGCCGGCGGTGCAGCCACGACCCGGCGGGGGCGGCGGCCACCGCCTCGTCCCAGCGGCCGAGCTGCCACAGCGTCGCCGCGCGCAGCCGGGAGACGGCGGCCGGGCCGCCGTCGCTGCCGCCGCCGCGGGAGAGCCGGTCGGCGAGGTCCGCCCGGCCCGCGGCCAGCGCCGCCCACACGACGAGCCCGCCGCGACCGGACGTCACCTCGGCGCCGCGCAGGACCGCCACCGCGTCGGGTGCGACCGGCCGCAGCGCGCGCAGCGCGACCGACACCACCCGGCCCTGCGCCCCGCGGCGGGTGAGCAGCCACCGGCCCGCGAGCGACGGGTCGGTCCGGGCGCGCGTGAGGGCCGCCCGCACGAGCAGGAGCAGCCGTGTCGGCAGGGACAACGCAGGCATGGGGCGAGCAGTCTGGCGCATCGGGGCGCCCCAGTACCATCGGCCCCTGCTCGACAACCCCCGACGGACGGACACCGAACGCATGAGCAGTGGCGCGAGCCGCGACAGCCGACCCCGCCGGTCCGTGGGCCGGGCGCTGCGACGCCGGGCTCTGGAGGTGCGGCGGCTGCTGTGGCACGTCCGCCGCGACCCGTCGCGGCTGCGCTCGCTGCCCGCCGGCGTCGTGCGGGCCGTGCGCCCGTCCGCCACGCCCCGCCCGGTGGTCGCCGCGGGCCGCGACGCGCCGTCGGTGGCGCGCGGTCCGTCGCTGCCGGAGCTGCCCGAGGCGCCGGAGCGCTCGGCCCGCCCGCGCGACGTGCGGGTGGCGACGCTGCTCGACGAGTTCTCGCAGACGGCGTTCGCGCCGGAGTGGCACGGGGTCCCCGTGACGCCGCAGTCGTGGCAGCAGGTGCTCGACGAGGGCGTCGACCTGCTGTTCGCGGAGTCGGCCTGGCGCGGCAACGGCGGCGCGTGGAACTACGCGATGACGGGCACGAACGCCCCGTCCGCACCGCTGCGGGAGATGGTCGCGGCGTTCCGCGCCAAGGGCGTGCCCACGGTGTTCTGGAACAAGGAGGACCCGCCGAACTACGAGCGCTTCGTCGACACGGCCAGGCTGTTCGACCACGTGCTCACCGTCGACGAGGACTGCGTGCCCCGCTACCGCGAGGACCTCGGCCACGACCGGGTCTCCGTCATGCAGTTCGCGGCCCAGCTCGCGGTGCACAACCCCGCCAACGGCGGGGCGCGGCACCGCTACGACGTCGCCTTCGCCGGGACGTGGTTCGCGGAGAAGCACGAGGACCGCCGCCGCCAGCTGGAGATGCTGCTGGGGGCGGCGAAGGCCGCCCGCGCCGACCTCGACATCTACAGCCGGATGCAGGGGGAGGACCAGCGCTACTGGTTCCCGCCGCGCTGGCAGAAGCACGTGCGCGGCTCGCTGCCGTACCGCTCCATGCTGTCGGCGTACCGCGCGTACAAGGTGTTCCTCAACGTCAACTCCGTGACCGGCTCCCGCACCATGTGCGCCCGGCGCGTGTTCGAGCTGACCTCGTGCGGCACGGCCGTGCTGTCGACGCCGTCCGCCGGCATCGAGGCGACCTTCGGCGACCTCATCGCGACCGCGGACGACGCCGACTCCGCGCGGGACCTGCTGCGCCTGCTGCTCGCCAGCCCCGAGTACCGCGAGCGCGCCGTGCACAAGGCGATGCGCTTCGTGCACCGCCACCACACGTACTCCCACCGCGCCGAGCAGGTGCTCGACCTCGTGGGCGTCCCCACGACGCCGGCCCCCGAGGGCGTCACCGTCGTGATCCCCACCATGCGGCCGCAGAACCTCGAGCAGATCCTGCGCCTCATGGGCGCGCAGACCTACCGCCCGCTGGAGGTCGTGGTCGTCGCGCACGGCTTCGAGGTCGACGACGAGCGCCTCGAGCAGCTGCGCGAGCTGTCGGGCCTCGACGTGCGCGTCGTCCCCGTCTCCGCCGACCGCACGCTCGGGCACTGCATGAGCGTCGGCCTCAGCGCCGTCCGCATGCCGTTCTTCGCCAAGGTCGACGACGACAACTACTACGGCCCGGAGTACCTCGCCGACCTCATGACGGCCTTCGAGTACACCGACGCCGCCGTGGTCGGCAAGCTCGCCCACTACGTGCACCTGCGCAGCGACCAGGCCAACATGCTGCGCTTCGCGGCGCGCGAGCACCGCTTCGTCGACCTCGTGCAGGGCGGCACGATCGTGGGCCGCACCGACGTGTCGCGGGAGGTCGGGTTCTCCGACATCCCCCGTGCCGTCGACACCGACTTCCTCACCCGGCTGCGGGACGCGGGGCACCTCGTGTACTCCGCGGACCGCTACAACTTCCTCAGCTACCGCTCCAGCGACGCCAGCGAGCACACGTGGACCATCGGCGACCGCCAGATCCTCGCCCGCAGCTCGCAGGTCCTCTTCTACGGCGACGGCGAGCTGCACGTCACGGTGTGACCTCCCGGTCGCACCGACGGGCGCGGCTACAGTGTCGCGCGCACCGGGGGCCGACACCCCCGGGACAACCCCGAGCACGGAAGTGAGACCTCTCGCGTGACAGATCTTCAGACCGTGGCGGTCGTGGGGCTCGGCTACATCGGCCTGCCCACCGCGGTCGCGATCAGCGACCGGGGCACGCGCGTCGTCGGCGTCGACGTCAACGAGGCGACCGTGGCCGCCGTGAACGCCGGCGAGGCACCGTTCGTGGAGCCCGACCTCGCCGAGGTGCTCGAGCGCGCGGTGCGCGCCGGCAACCTGTCCGCGACGACCGAGGTGCCGGAGGCCGACGCCTACATCATCGCGGTGCCGACGCCCTTCCTCGCCGACCGCACGGCCGACCTGTCCTACGTGCGGGCGGCCGCCGAGGCCGTCGCCCCCCGCCTCCGCGGCGGGGAGATCGTCATCCTCGAGTCGACGTCGCCGCCCGGCGCGACCGAGCAGATGGGGCGCTGGCTGCTCGCGGCCCGCCCGGACCTGGCCGTCGCGGGTGCGGGCGACGGGCGACCCGAGGTGAGCCTCGCCCACTGCCCCGAGCGCGTGCTGCCCGGACGCATCATGGTCGAGCTCGTCGAGAACGACCGCGTGATCGGCGGGCTGACGCCCGCGTGCGCCGAGCGGGCCGCCGACGTCTACCGGACGTTCTGCGAGGGCCAGCTGTTCCTCACCGACGCGGTGACGGCCGAGCTGTGCAAGCTGGTCGAGAACTCCTTCCGCGACGTCAACATCGCCTTCGCCAACGAGCTCGCGGGCATCTGCGACCACCTGGGCGTGGACGTCTGGCGCCTCATCGAGCTGGCGAACCGCCACCCGCGCGTCAACATCCTCAAGCCCGGACCGGGCGTGGGCGGGCACTGCATCGCGGTGGACCCGTGGTTCATCGTGGCCGCGGCGCCGGACCGCAGCCACCTCATCCGGCAGGCGCGCGAGATCAACGACGCGCGCCCCGAGCAGGTCGTCGCGAAGGCGCTCGCGACGCTGCCCGCCGAGGGCCCCGTCACCGTGGCCGCGCTCGGGCTGGCGTTCAAGGCCGACATCGACGACCTGCGGGAGTCCCCCGCGCTGCACGTCGCCGAGCGGCTCGCCGACGAGCTCGGCGAGCGCGGCACGGTCCTCGCGGTCGAGCCGCACGTGGAGGCGCTGCCCCGCTCGCTGGCCAACCGGCGCAACGTGCGCCTCGTCGACCTCGACACCGCGCTGGCCGACGCGCAGTCCTTCGTGCTGCTCGTCGACCACAGCGCCTTCGCCGCGGTCGACACCGCCCGGCTCGGCGAGCGGCCGGTCGTCGACACACGGGGGCAGTGGCGGCACCTCGTCGACGCCGCGGGGACGCCTGCGTGAGCGCGGAGCGCAAGGTCCTGCTCGTCTACGGCACCCGGCCCGAGGCGATCAAGGTCGCCCCGCTCGTGACGGCCCTGGAGCAGGCCGAGGGCCTCACCCCCGTCGTGGCCGTCACCGGCCAGCACCGCGAGATGCTCGACCAGGTCAACGACCTGTTCGGCATCCGCCCCGCCCACGACCTCGACATCATCCAACCGCGGCAGACGCTGGTCGACGTGACCGTGCGGTCGCTGGAGGGCGTCACCCGCATCCTGCAGGAGGAGCGGCCGGACGCCGTGGTCGTGCAGGGCGACACCACCACCTCCACGGTCGCCGCGCTCGCCGCGGCCTACGAGAAGGTGCCGGTCGTGCACCTGGAGGCAGGGCTGCGCACCCACGAGCGGTACAACCCGTTCCCGGAGGAGATCAACCGCCGGGTGACGGGGCAGCTGACGTCGGTGCACCTCGCGCCCACGGCGACGAGCCGGGCCAACCTGCTGCGCGAGGGCGTCCCGGCCGCCGACGTCGCCGTCACCGGCAACACGGTCATCGACGCGCTGCTGTCGGTGGTGGGCGCCGACTCCGCCCTGCGCAGCGAGGAGCTGAGGCACCTCGACGACGACCCCCGGCAGGTGCTGCTCGTCACCACCCACCGCCGGGAGTCGTGGGGCGCGCCGATGGCCGAGGTGGCGGGCGCCGTCGCGGACGTGGCGCGCGAGCTGCCCGACCTGCTCGTCGTCCTGCCGCTGCACCGCAACCCGGTGGTGCGCGAGGCCGTCCTCCCCGCGGTGGGGGACCTGCCCAACGTGCTGCTCACCGAGCCGCTGGAGTACGCGGAGTTCGCCCGGCTCATGAACCGCGCCCACGTCGTGCTCACCGACTCCGGCGGCGTGCAGGAGGAGGCGCCGAGCCTCGGCAAGCCCGTCCTCGTCATCCGCGAGAACACCGAGCGGCCCGAGGCGGTCGAGGCGGGCACGGTCCGGCTGGTCGGCACCGACCGGGCGCGGGTCCGCGAGGCGGTGCTCGAGCTCTTCCGCGACCCCGCGGCCCACGCCGCGATGGCCAACGCCGTCAACCCCTACGGCGACGGGCGCGCGGCGGCCCGCTGCGTCGCGGCCATCCGCCACTTCCTCGGCGACGGCGAGCGGGAGCCCGACTTCACGCCGTGAGCGGGTCGGTGCCGGACGGCGCCGCCTCGCCCCGGCCGGTGCCGGCCAGCACCGCGTCGAGCTCCGGCACGGGCATGCCGAGGTCGTGGTCGAACCGGGCCCGCGCGTTGCCCACGAGCAGCACGTCGGCGAGGTCCTCGCCGAGCGCGCGCACCCCGGTGGCCCCGGCCGCGTGCAGCGCGACCTCGCGCGCGAGCGGCCCGCACGCCCGCAGCGCGCGCTCGTCGACCGTCGTGACGGCCGGGAAGGCCCGGCGGCCCCAGGTACCGGTCAGCACCGCGAGGTTGTCCCGGGCGGCCCGGCCCAGGTCGACCACGACGCCGCCCTCGCGCACCTCGTGCAGCGCGTGGCAGAACCCGGCGAAGTGCGAGCGCGTGCCGATGGCCGGCGCGAAGGGCCCGCTGCCGTGCCACGCGACGCGGTCGCCGGTCGCGCGGGCGGCCGCGACCAGCTCGAGGACGTGCGGTGACCGGGCGAGCAACCGGTCGAGGTCGAGCCCGGTGACGAGCGCGTCCGGCCGGCCGGCGGCGGCGGCCGAGGACAGCGCGAGCAGCGCGAACTCCGTGCACTTCGGGCACGCGCCGCAGAAGCGGCGGCGCGCCCTGGTCCGCATGCACATGACCATGCCCGCGTGGGCCTCGGGGTGCAGGCGCTGCAGCGCCCGGAACGAGACGGTCTCGGTGACGGCGTAGTGCGTGCTCTCGACGCCGAGCGGCACCCCCAGCACCGAGGCGTAGTAGCGGGACAGCGCGAGGAGGCGCTCGGGCCGGCCGGACGCGTTGGCCCACACGCGGGTGCCGTCCGGGGCGTCGCGCACGGTGTAGCCGCCCGCGGTGCGGCTGACGGTGACCGCCCCCACGCCGTGGTGCAGCAGCGCCGGCAGCAGTGCGGCGGTGTAGAGGTTGACGTGGGGGCGGACCGCCCGCCCGGCCGGGGTGAGCGTGCTGAGGAAGTCGATGCGCACCACCTGGACCGGTGACCCGGTGGCCCGTCGGGCCGGCGCCAGGACCGTGCGGCGGCTGCGGGCCTCGGTGCGGAGGCGGCTGACGGGGCGCGAGCTGAAGTGCTGAACGACGTGCAGCAGCAGCACGTCCTCCGCCGGGCGCGAGGCCAGCAGGGCGTGGGCCGCGAGGGTGCTGTCCTTGCCGCCGCCGTAGCTGACCGCCACGGCCCCGGCGCGCAGCGGGGGGCGGCGCCCGACGAAGGGCTCGTGACCGCCCGCCGGCGCCGGCGGGCCCTCGAAGGTGACGTGCGACGCGCCGTGCCAGGCCCGCCACCAGTCGAGGACGACCGACGGCACGGGCTCGGCGAGGCGGACGACGACCCGGTCGGCGAGTCGCGCCCACACGGGCAGCTGGAGGGTGAGCAGGACGTCGTGCAGGACGGCGCGGTGCAGGCGGTCGAGGGGGACCCCGTCCAGGCGCATCGACCACCGCCGCCGCAGCTGCAGCGCGTCCGGGTGGTCGCCGTCCCACGCGAAGTCGACCCGGTCGCCCCGCACCACCGGCGGGAGAAGCCGCACCACCGCCCGCGCCGGCCGGGCGGCACCGCCCTCGACCCCGTGCGACCCCACGCCCAGAGCCTGCCCCACCATGGGCGGAGGTGGCCCGGGGGCGCGCCGTGACGGGCGGGGGCCGCGCGCCACTACGCTCGGGACGGCTCGGTGGCGGAGGACGGGAGAGGTCGGCATGCACGACGCAGGTCCCCCGACCGCGCCGCGGCGACCGCTGCGCGTCGCCACGCTCCTCGACCCCTGGCTGCGCGCCGCGATCGACCCCGAGTGCCGCCAGGTGCCCGTGTCCGCCCGCCGGTGGCGCCTGCCCGCGCGGCGCCCGGACCTGCTCCTCGTCCAGGCGACGGCCGTCCGAGGCGCCCCGTGGTCGCGCGGTCCGGCCGGGAGCCAGGAGCCGGCCCCGGCGCTGCGCCGCCTGGTCCGCGGGCACGCCGCCGACGGCGTCCCGACGGTGCTGTGGCTCACCGACCCCGACGGGTGGCGGCACGACCTCGCCACGGCCCGGCTGTTCGGCACGGTGCTCACCGTCGACCCGGCCTCGACCGCCGAGCTGGCCGAGAGCCTGGGGCACGAGCGGGTGCACGTCATGGCGATGGCCGTGCAGCCCCGGACCGTCAACCCGCTCGTCGCGCCCGTGCCGGCGGCGCGCCGTGCGGTGCTGCTCGGGGCCGCGCTCGCCGACGACGTCGAGGGGCCCGACGAGTGGCTCGCGACGCTCGTCGGCGCCCGCAAGGACAACCGGCCGCAGCTCGTGAGCGTCGTGCAGGACGACGCGGCCGGTCCGGTGGCCGACCCCGGCCCCGACGTGCTCCACGCGGCGGTGGCCGCCGGGAAGCCGGCGGTGGACCCGGCGGCGGACCTCGCGCCGGACCCCGGCGCCGGGCCCGAGCGGCTGCACGGCCTGCGGCACGCGTCCGTGCCCGCGCACCGGCTCCCGGGTGTGTACCGGGCGCACGAGGTCGTGCTCGCCCGCGGCGGGCCCGGCCTGCCCGACCTCGCGCTGCGGGCCGCGGTCGAGGCCAGCGCCGCGTCCGTCGCGGTCGCGGTCCCGGACGCCGCGGCGCTGGAGGCCCAGCACGCGGGCCGCCTCACGCTCGTGCCGGCCGGCGAGGCCGGGGCCGACGCCCTCCGCGCGCTGCTCGGCAGCCCGGAGCTGCGGGACCGGCTCGCGCACCGGGCCATGCGCCACGTCCTCGCGCACCACACGTGGGCCCACCGGGTCGACCAGCTCGCGCGCCTGCACGGGCTGCCCGTCACCGAGCGCCGGCGGTGCGTCACCGTGGTGGTCCCCGCGACCCGCGGCCACCGCCTGGCCCGCGTCCTGCAGCAGGTGGGCGCCCAGACCCACCGCGACGTCGAGCTCGTCGTGCTGGACCGCGGCGCCGGACTCGACCCGGCCGACCTCGTCGCCCGCGCGCGCCGGGCCGGCCTCGCGCCGCCCGCACTCGTGCCGTCCTCGACCGCCGAGGCGCTGCCCGACGCGCTGCACCGGGCCGCGGACCACCTCACCGGTGACCTCGTGGCCGTGCTCGACGAGCTCGGGCACTACGCGCCGCGCTACCTCGCCGACCAGGTGGCGGCCGCGCAGTGGGCGCCGGGCGCGGTGCTGGGCAAGCGGGCCCACTACGTGCACCTGGAGGCGACCGGCGCGACCGTCCTGCGCCACCCCGGCGAGGAGCACCGCACGGTCGAGGCGCTCGAGCCCGGCACCCTGCTGCTGCCGCGGGCGCTGCTCGCCGACCTCGTCGCACCCCCGGCGGAGCCGGGAGCGGACGCCGCGACCACGCGCGACGAGCCGGCCGCGGACCTCGTGGGGCGGGCGCGGGCGGCGGGGGTCGACCTCGTCGCCACCGACCGCTTCTCCTTCCTGCGGCGGCGGGAGACCGACGGGCTGCGCCCCGAGCTGCTGCCGGGGACCTCGCTCGTGCAGTTCTACGGACCCGCGGAGGCCCACGTCGATGTCTGAGCCGAACGACCTGCCCCCCGTCGCGGAGCAGCGGCGCGCGCTCGAGGCCGCGGGGACGACGACGGCCCGGCCGCTGCGGGTGGTCTTCGTCGGCCGCTTCGACAACGGGGCCACCGACATCGTCGCCGGCCTGCTGCGCTCGCTGCGCGAGCTCGGCCACGACGTCGTCCACGTGGACCCCTCGGCGCACCCGCAGGTCCTGGCGGACCCCGAGCGCTACAACGGCGGCTACGGCCCGGTCCTGCTCGACCTCGACACCCTCGAGCCGGTCCTCGCCCGTCACCGCCCGCACCTGCTCGTGCTGTGCGCGGGCGGGGTGGTGCTCACCGCGGAGCAGTCCGACCGGCTCGCCGAGCGCGGCGTGCTGAGCCTCGGCATGACGCTGTCGGACCCCGACGTCCGCGACAGCGTCGTCGACCACGTCGACGCGTTCGACTGGCACACGACGAACGCCGTGCTCGCGCTGGAGGCCTACCTCGCCGACGGGCACGTGCGCACCTCGCTGTTCGGCTTCGGCATCGACCGCGCCTTCGCCGTCCAGCACGTGCCGCGCGCCCCGGAGCTGCGTCACGACGTCATCTGCGTCGGTCACGCGGTGCGGCGCCCCGAGCGCAACGCCGCGATGAGCGCGCTGGCCGAGACCCTCGACGTCGGCGTCTACGGCAAGGGCTGGGAGCTGCCCGGCGTCGGCACCGTCGCGGGCAGCCGTCTCGTCCAGGCGATGCGCGAGGGCGCGGTCCACGTCAACTTCCCCGGCACGAAGGCCGGCTACGTGAACGTGAAGTGCGGCGTGTTCGAGTCCGTGGCCGCCGGGGCGGTCGTGGCGACCGAGACCTTCGAGGAGATGCGCCGGTACTTCGCCTACGACGAGGAGGTCCTCGGCTACACCGACGTCGCCGACCTGCAGGTCCGGGTGCGCGACCTCGTCGCCGACCCCGACCGCCTGGAGCGCATGCGCCGCGCCGCCTTCGCCCGCCTCGTGCGCGATCACCTGTACGAACGGCGCTGGGAGGCGCTGCTCGAGCAGCTGCTGGGCGGTCCGCTGCCGCAGGCCGACCCGCGCAGCGCCCGCATCGAGCAGTGGCGGCAGCGCGTCGCCGACGGCCCCGCCGCGCGCACCCGGCGGGTCGCGGTCGCCGGCTGGTACGGCGCCGGGAACGTCGGCGACGACCTCCTGCTGGAGTCGGTGGCCGGGGCGCTGGAGCGGGCCGGCGCCGCCGTCGAGGTGGTGGGCCACGACCCCGCCGCGGTACTGCGCCGTCACGGCCTGCCGGCGGTGTCGCGGCTCGACCTGCCCGGCGTCGAGCAGGTGCTCGGCCGTTGCGACGCGCTCGTGCTCGGCGGCGGCGGCCTGCTGCACGACTACACGTTCCAGGCCAACGGCGGCGTGGTCGGCACCTTCGCCTCCTCCCACGGCTCGCCGAGCTCCCTGCTGCCGCTCGCGCTCACCGCCCGCATCCTGCGCCGGCCGTTCCACCTGTACGGCATCGGCGCCGGACCGCTCACGGACCCCGGCGCGCGCGACCTCGTCGACCACCTCGTGCAGCTCGCCGACAGCGTCGACGTGAGGGACGAGGAGTCCGCGCAGCTGCTGCGCGACGTCGCCGCCCCGGGGCGCCGACCGGCCGTCGGGACGCACCCGGACCCGGTGTACGGGCTGCCCGTCGCCGACGTCGCCCCGCGCGTGGCGCCGGGCGCGGTCGCAGTCAACGCGCGGCCGTGGCCCGCGGCGCCCGAGGGGTTCCGGCCCGCCCTCGTGCGGGTGCTGCGCGACCTCGTCGCGCGCGGCGAGCGGCTCGTCGGGCTGCCGATGGCCCCGCAGGACGTCGCCGTCACCGCGGCGCTGCTCCGGGAGGTGACCGGCGCCGAGGACGTGGAGATGGTGCCGCTGGGCGGCGGCACCGACGCCTTCGTCGCCGACGTCGGCGCGTCGCGGGCCGTGGTCGCCATGCGGCTGCACGCGTGCCTGCTCGCCCACCGCCGGCGCGTCCCCGTCGTCGGGCTGTCCTACGACCCGAAGGTGCGGCGCCACTTCGCCGAGCTCGGTCGCGACGACCTCGTCGTCGACCTCGAGGCGGTCGCCGCGGACGACGGTGCCGCGCTCGCCCGCGCCGTCGACCGGGCGCTCGCCGAGGGCGGCACGCTGCCCGAGCCGGCCGCGCAGGCCGTCGCCCTCCTCGAGGCCGGCTCGACGGAGGGGCTGCTGGCCCTCGCCCGTCGCGTCGTCGAGGCCCCCGCCGCCCCGCGACGGGCCGAGACCATCCGCTTCCCCGGCCGCGCGCCCACGAGCGGCGCGCCGGCGCCCACGGCCCCGACCGGGCCGACGGGACCCGCCGGCATGACCGCGGCCGAGCTCGCGACCGTGGTCCCCGTGTCCTCGGGTCGGCTCGTGGTGGGCGGCGGCGCGCCGGACCGCACGCCCGGCGGCGACCTCCGCGAGGTCCGGGGCAGCGTCCGGGTGCACCTGACCGACGGCGCACCGCGTCGCGGCGACCACGCGGGTGTCGAGTTCGACGTCGCCGGGGGCGCCCCGGTGCGGGCCGAGGTCGTCCTGCAGTCCCGCTTCGCCGAGCGGCGCGCCCGTCGCGGACGGATGGCCGTGCAGGTCCTCGTCGACGGGACCGTCGTGTGGCAGGAGGACGTGGCCGGCTGGGACGAGCGGTGCACCGTCTGGTGCGCGTGGACGCCGCCGGCGGACGGCAGCCGTCTGGAGGTGCGCAGCACCGCGCTGCGCGACTGCGAGGACTGGGGGTGGGGGCGCGCCGGGGCGGTGCTCGTGCACTCCCTGCGCGTGCCGCCGTGGCCCGAGGGTGCCGGCCACGGTGCCGGCGACGGTGTGCTGGTCGGCGGCGGGGTCCCGGCCCGGGACGCGCCGGACGGACCGGACGACGCCGAGGGTCCCGTCGAGCCGGAGCCGGTCTCCGCCTCCCCGCGTCCCGCGGCGGCGCTGCCGTCGCCGACGGCGGGGCGTCGCGCGCTCGGGGTCGTCCGCCGCGTCGCGGGACGGGTGGTCCGGTGAGGATCGCCTTCGTCGACGACATCCTCGAGCGGCACGTGCTCTCCAGCCTCGAGCGGGCGCTGCGGGCCCGCGGGCACGAGGTCCTCACCACCGGGGCGCTGTGGCACGGTGACCGCGCGCCGAGCGACCCCGAGGACGTCGCCCGCGTCGACGCGGCGCTGGAGGACGTGCTGGCGTGGCGCCCGGACGCCGCCCTCACCCCGCGCGTCGCGACCCTGTCGCAGGCGCAGGTCGCCCGGCTGCGCGCGCGGGGCGTCGTCACGGTCGGCTGGTTGCCCGACGACCCGGTGCTGTTCCGCGCGAGCACGGGGAGGCGGGCGCCGTGGTACGACGTCACCCTGCACACCGGCGGCGAGGCCGAGCTCGAGCTGTACGCCGGCGCGGGCGTGCACGGTGTCAGCTTCCCGTTCTTCACCGACGAGGTCGCCTTCCCGCCCGTCGGCCTGGCCCCCGGCCGCTACCGCGGCGCCGGGCCGGAGCTCGGCACCGTGTTCCTCGGCAACACGCACACCCGCGTCAAGCGGTGGCGCCACGAGTGGCTGCGCGCCTCCGGCGCGCCGGTGACGGTGGTGGGGCAGACCGCCGAGGACCAGTCGGGGCTGCCCAGCACCCTGGCCGCCGACGACCGGGAGGTGGCCCGCGTGCTGGCGCGCGCCCGCTACGGCGTGACGATGAGCCAGCGCTTCGCCGACTACGCGGGCACCCGGTACGACTTCCCCGGCCTCGCCGACCTCGGGGTGTTCGCCGTGCCGTCCCGCGTCGTGCAGCTCGCGGCCAGCGGCGTGCCGATCATCGCGAAGGTCGACGACGAGGTGCCGCCGTTCCCGTGCGTGGTCGTGCGGGAGCCGGCGGAGCTGGGTGCGGCCGTGGCGCGCCTGGACGCCGACCCGCGCGCGGCCCGCGACCTCGCCGCGCGGGCGCACGCGTGGTTCCGCTCCGGCTTCCACGCCGACGGGCGCGCCCTGCTGCTCGAGCAGCTGCTCGCCGACCCGGGCTGGGTGCGGGGCACCCCCGCCTCCCACCGCGCCCGGCTGTACCGCACCGTGACCGGGGGTGCGCCGGGGCGGGTGGGCCGGCGGCGCTCCTAGTCGACGCGGTCGCCGAGCACGTCGGCGTCGCCCGTCGCGAGCCACTCGTCGACGGTGCCCGCGCGCATGGCCGCCCACAGCCCGTCCGCGCCGGCCTCGTCGAGCACGACGATCGACTGCCCGTCGGCGCTGCGGGCGGTGCCGTCGGTCGGCACCGTGAGGAACGTCAGGTCGTCGCGGCGCAGCCCGCGCAGCTCCACGGCGAGCTCGCGCAGCTCGCCGCTGCCGAAGCCCTCGTCGAGGGCGACCGAGCGGGTCGTGGCGAGGAGGAACGCGTCGAGCGTCGAAGGGCTGGTGAGGGTGTCGCGGCTCAGCGCCTCCCCGAGCACGGCGCGGATCCAGTTCTGCTGGCGGCGCACCCGGTCGAAGTCGCCGCCGTCGAGCCCGTAGCGCTGGCGGACGTAGTCCAGCGCCTGCTCGCCGTCCATGGTGTACGTGCCGGCGGGGAACTCCGCCCGCATGTCCCGCGTCGTCTCGGGCACCGTGACCTCGACACCGCCGAGCGCGTCGGTCATGGCGACGAAGCCCTCGAAGTCGACGACGCCGAGGTGGTCGACCCGCAGGCCGGTCAGCTGCTCGACCGTCTGCACCATGAGCGCCGGCCCACCGTAGGAGAACGCGGCGTTGATCTTGGCGTCGCCGTGCCCGGGGACCGCCACCCACGTGTCGCGCGGCAGCGACACGACGTACACCGCGTGCCGGTCCGCCGGCACGTGCACGAGCAGGATGGCGTCGGTGCGCTGCGCGCCGTACTCCCACTGCGACGCGTCGCCCGCGGAGATGCGGCTGTCGCTGCCGAGCAGCAGGTAGTTCCGCGCGTCACCCGGCACGGCCGGGTCCTCGACCGCGGGCGGGCGCTCCGCCTCCGGGAGGGCGACGAAGGGGTCCTCGAAGCGCTCGATGTTGCGGTCGTAGCGCTGGCGGAGCGCGACGTCGCCCGCCGCGACGCCCACGCCCAGCAGCACCGCGAGCACGACGAGGACCACGACGGTGCGGCGCAGCAGCCGGGCGGTCCGCGAGCGACGGCGCGGTGCGTCGGCGCCGTGCCCGGGGACGTCGCCCGTGCGCATGACGACCTCCCTCCCGCGCGGCCACCGGGACCGGGGCGGGTGTGCCCGTCGCGCCGGAGCGTGCGGCTCCCGCCAGGGTAGGACGCCTGCTCCGGACGCGGGGCGGGTTCGGGGGAGCGGGGCCCTAGCGGCGGCGCCGGGCCCGCACGTAGCTCGCGACGACCGCCCCGCCGAGCCGGTCGGGGTCCGCGGACAGCACGCGCCCGCCGTTGCGCCGGGCGATCGCGTCGACGAAGCGCACGAGGCCCGGGTCGTCGCCGAGCATGACCGTGTCGACCGGCACGCGCATGCGGGTGAGGGCGTCGACCTCGCGGACGGTCGCCTCCACCGTCTCCGGCAGCGGCGGCCAGCTGAACACCGCCTCGCTCTGCACGCCGCCCGTGCCGTCGGCCCACGTCTCCAGGTGCGCGGTCGGCTCGCCGTCGGTGACGACGAGGACGACGGGGGTCGCGTCGGGGTGGCGCCCGACGTGCCGGCGCGCGAGCGACAGCGCGTGGGCGAGGTTCGTCCCCTGCACGAACGCCGGCTCGACGTGGGCGAGCTCCGTCGTCGTCATCTCCCGCGCGTACCGGTCGAAGCCGATCACCTGCAGGGCGTCACGGGCGTAGCGGGTCTCGACGAGGTGGCCGAGCGCGAGGGCCGTGCGCTTCATGGGCGCCCAGCGGCCCTCGCTCACCATCGAGAACGACAGGTCGACGCACAGCGCGACCGCGGCGCGCGTGCGGTCCTCGGTCTCGACGACCGCCATGTCGACCGGCGCGAGCCGGACGGCGCCGCGGGGGGCGCCGTCCTCGCCCGGCGGCTCGGCCGCGGTCCGCAGCACGGCGTTCGTCACGGTGCGCACGACGTCGAGCGGCTGCTCGTCGCCGAAGCGCCACTCCCGCCAGGCCCCCGTGGGCTCCCCGGCGCTGCCGGCGCGCGCGTCGGCGTGCTCACCGGCCGCGCCGCCGCTCAGCCGGTCCTCCACCGCGCGCAGCGCGCTCTGACCGAGCCGCCGCATCGCCTTGGGCGACAGCCGCGCCTCGGACGCGGGACCCGTCAGCCAGCCCTGGTCGCGCAGCGCCCGCTCCAGCTCGCGCAGCGCCTGCACGTCCTCCGCGGCGGTGCGGCCGAGCGCGCGCTCGACCTGGTCGACGTCGACGTCGTCCAGCGTCGCGCCGGGGTGGCGCTGGCCGAGGGAGTCGAGGAGGTCGTCGAGGTCGGCGATCTCCGCGAGCGCACCCGCCGCCTCGCCGTACCCGGACCGCCCCTGCCCGCGCAGCGGTGTGCGGGGCCCGGCGAGGTCCGGCCGCAGCTCGCTGAGCCGCTGCCCGAGCGAGGCCATCGCCTCGGCGAGACCCGGGTCGCGACCGAGGGCCTGGTCCATGAGGGACGACAGCTCCGCCCGCTGCTCCGGCGAGAGCTGGTCGAGCAGCGCACGCGAGGCCGCGGCGCGACGCGCGAGCTCGTCGACGAGCTCCTCGGTGCTGCGCGGGTCGCCGGGCACGAGGTCGCCGTGCTCGGCCATGAAGCGCTCGAACTGCTCGGTCGTGTCCTCCCCGCGCGCGTGCGCGGCGAGCAGGTCGTCGAGGTCGCGGAGCATCGCGCGCAGCGCCTCCTGCGCGGCGCCGTCGCCCCCGCCCTCGCCCAGCTGCCGCAGGGCCTCGGACATGCCGCGGAACTGGTGGTCGAGGACCTCCTCGCGCAGCTCGTCGAGGACCTGCCGGTACAGCTGCTCGGCCTCCGACGACGCCCAGGCGTAGTCGGACAGCTCGGCGACGGCGCGCGAGGTGGACCGGGGGAGGGAGTCGAGACGGGCCTCGGCGAAGCGGGCGTCGTCGTCGTCCCGGGCGCCCAGCTCCGAGCGCTCGGCGGCGAGCGCCTGGTCGAGGCGGGCCCGGGCCCGGGTGAGCGCGCCCTCGGCGTTGCTGCGCCGCGCGAGCTCGGCCCGTCGCCGGGCGGCGTCGGCGCGCAGCCGGTCCAGCCCGGGACGGCGCCCGTCCCCGGGCCCGTCGCGCAGCAGGTTGCGCAGCGCCTCCGCGGCGCCCTCGCCGTGCATGATGCGCTCGCCGAGCTCGTCGACCGCCGCCCGCACGTCGACCGGCGGCGCGAGCGGGTCGGCGCCGCCGCGCCACGCGCCGTAGCGGTACCCGCGACCGGGCCGGGGGTCGCGCGCGGGCACGGCGCTCAGCCGTCCTCGCCGACGGCGCGGGGGCGCTGCCGGGCGCTGAACCGGGCCCGGCCGTCGCCGACCGGGTCCTTGGCCAGCCGCCGGGTGAGGTGCAGCCCCTCCAGGACGAACTCGACGACGGCGGCGAGCTCCGCGGGCTGCGGGGCGTCCTCCACCCCCAGCCGCGCGCACAGCGCCCCGAGCCCCGGCACGGCGCCGAGCCGGGCGAGGAGGTCGTCGACCCGCACGTCGTCGCCGACCTCGACGGGCTCGCCGTCGGCGACCCGGTCGAGGACGCCGGTGAGGTCGGCGCCGCCCAGCCGGTCGCGGTACGTCTCCGCGGTCGCCACCTTGAGCAGGTGGGCGAGCACCTCGACCTCGCGGCCCTCCTCGCCCGCCTCGAACTCGACCTTCCCGCGCAGCGTCGCGACGGCGGCCTCGAGGTCGCCGGCGCGGGCGACGACGGGCCCGTCCTCGCCGAGGACGGCGGCGCGGCGGTCCGCGGCGGCCGCGACCGTCTCGACCGCGGCGACGGCGAAGCGGGCCGACACCCCCGAGCGGGCGTCGACGCTGGGGGACTCGCGCACGGCACGGGTCCAGCGGGCGACGACCTCGACGAGGTGCACGGGCACCCGCGCGACACCGCCGCGGCCCACGGCCGCCTCCTGCGTGACGAGGTCGACCTCGGCCTGCACGTCGACGGGGTAGTGGGTGCGGACCTCCGCGCCGAAGCGGTCCTTGAGCGGGGTGATGATGCGGCCGCGGTTCGTGTAGTCCTCGGGGTTGGCGCTCGCGACGAGCAGCACGTCCAGCGGCAGGCGCAGCGCGTACCCGCGCACCTGCAGGTCGCGCTCCTCCAGCACGTTGAGCAGGCCGACCTGGATGCGCTCGGCGAGGTCCGGCAGCTCGTTGACGGCGAAGACGCCCCGGTTGGTGCGCGGCAGGAGCCCGAAGTGGATGGTGTCGGGGTCCCCGAGCGAGCGGCCCTCGGCGACCCGGACGGGGTCGACGTCGCCGATGAGGTCGCCGATGCTCGTGTCGGGGGTCGCGAGCTTCTCCCCGTAGCGCTCGCTGCGGTGCCGCCACCCGACGCCCAGCTCGTCGCCGAGCTGCTCCGCGAGCGCCCGGGTGGCCGGCAGGACGGGCGCGAACGGGTCCTCCCACAGCGGCGAGCCCGCGACGTGCGGGCTCCACTCGTCGAGCAGCCCGGCCAGCGTGCGCAGGAGCCGGGTCTTGCCCTGCCCGCGCTCCCCGAGCAGGACCACGTCGTGCCCGGCGAGCAGGGCGCGCTCGAGCTCCGGCAGGACGGTGTCGTCGAACCCGACGACACCCGGCCACCGCTCGGCCGCGGGGTCTCCGGCGCGCATGCGGTCGAGCAGGTTCGCGCGGAGCTCCTCGCGGACGGTGCGCGAGGTCCACCCGCTCCGGCGGAGCTCGCCCACGGTTCGCGGGGAGCCCGCCGGCGGCGCGGGCGGCAGCAGGGAGGCAGCGGACATGGGGCCACGGTAGGCATGCCGGGCGCCGGGGCGCGCGGGGTGGAGGATGTGCCCATGGCGACCCCTCCCACCGCGGACGCCCCGCCGCCCGAGCCGCACCGGGCGCCCCGCCGCGTGCGGGTGCCGTGGGCGCTGGAGATCGCCACGGCGTGGGGGTGGCGGCTGCTGGTCGTCGCGGCGGCGGTGTACGTCTTCGCCTTCCTCGTCCTCGGGCGCATCGACGTGGTCGCGGTGCCGCTCGCGCTGGCCGTCCTCGTCGCGGCCCTCCTCAGCCCGCTGTACCGGGGGCTGGTCCGGGCCCGCACGCCGCGCTACGTCGCCGCGGGGGCGTCGGTCTTCGTCTTCGCGACCCTCCTCGTGCTCGTCGTGACCGTCGTGTCGCAGCAGATCGCGAGCCAGATCGGTGACTTCGGGGCCTCGGCCTCCGACGGCCTCGAGCAGGCCCTGTCGTGGGTGGCCGACCTCGTCGGCGTCCCGCTGTCGTCGGTGGAGGAGACGATCACCGCCGCGGTCGCCTCGCTCACCGAGCAGTCCGCCGGCATCGCCTCGGGCGCCCTCGTCGCCACCGGCGGCGCGATCAGCGTGCTCACCGGCCTGCTGCTCACGCTCTTCGCCGTCTTCTTCTACCTCGCCGACGGCCCGCGCATCTGGACGTTCCTCGTCTCGCTGCTGCCGCGCGAGGGCCGCGAGCGCGCCGACGTCGCCGGACGCCGCTCGTGGGGCACGCTCGCGGGCTACGTGCGGGCGGTGCCGGTGGTGGCCGCGGTGGACGCCGTCGGGATCGGTCTCGGCGCCGCGCTGCTCGGGGTGCCGTTCGCCATCCCCATCGCCGTGTTCACGTTCCTCGGGGCCTTCGTGCCCCTCGTCGGCGCCATCGTGACGGGCGCGCTCGCGGTGCTCGTCGCGCTCGTCACCCAGGGGTGGGTGACCGCCCTCATCCTGCTCGGCGTCGTCATCGCCGTGCAGCAGCTGGAGTCCTACGTCCTGCAGCCGCTCCTGCTCGGCCGCGCCGTCGAGCTGTACCCGCTCGCCGTGGTCACGGCCATCACGACGGGCATCGTGCTCGCGGGCATCGTGGGCGGGGTGCTCGCCGTGCCGCTGCTCGCGATGACGGTCACCTTCGTGCGCTCGCTGGCCGCGCCGCAGGCCGTGCCGGTCGAGGACCCGCCGGTCGCCGCCGCCCCCGACGCCGCCGCCGGCCCCGTCCCGGCGCCCGAGGAGGCCGCCCGGTGAGCGCACCCGCCCCCGTGCCCGGCCGCGACGACGTCCGCGCGGCCCGCGAGGCGCTCGCCGGCGTCGTCCGCCGGACCCCCGTCGTGCGCAACCGCGCCCTGTCCGACCTCGTCGGCGGCGACGTCTGGCTCAAGTGCGAGAACCTGCAGCGGGCCGGCTCCTTCAAGATCCGCGGCGCGTACACGCGCATCTCGCGGCTGTCGCCCGCCGAGCGCGCCCGCGGCGTCGTCGCGGCGAGCGCGGGCAACCACGCGCAGGGCGTCGCGCTCGCCGCGTCGCTGCTCGGTGCCCGCGCGACGGTCTTCATGCCGGTCGGCGCGGCGCTGCCCAAGGTCGCGGCCACGAAGGCGTACGGGGCCGACGTGCAGCACGTCGGCCGCAGCGTCGACGAGGCGCTCGTGGCCGCGGGCGGGTTCGCCGAGCGCACCGGCGCGGTGCTCGTGCACCCCTTCGACCACGCCGACGTGGTGGCGGGGCAGGCGTCGCTCGGTGCCGAGGTGCTCGAGCAGGTGCCGGACGCCCGGACCCTGCTCGTGTGCACCGGCGGGGGAGGGCTGCTCGCCGGGGTCGCGCTCGAGGTGGCCGCGGCGCGCGCCGCCGGGCGGGGCCTCCGCCTCGTGGGGGTGCAGGCGGCCGCGGCCGCCGCCTACCCGCCGTCGCTGGACGCGGGCCGGCCCCTGGCGCTGGAGCGCATGTCGACCATGGCCGACGGCATCGCCGTCGGCCGTCCCGGCGAGGTGCCCTTCGGAATCGTCGCCGACCACGTCGACGAGGTGCGCACCGTGTCGGAGGAGGACCTGTCCCGTGCGCTGGTGCTCCTGCTCGAGCGCGCGAAGCTCGTCGTCGAGCCCGCGGGCGCGGCGGCCGTGGCGGCCGTCCTCGCCGAGCCCACCGCCTTCGAGCCGCCGGTCGTCGCGGTCCTGTCCGGGGGCAACATCGACCCGCTCGTGCTGCACCGGGTGCTGCAGCACGGGCTGGTCGCCGCCGGGCGGTACCTGCGGCTGCGGGTGCGCATCGCCGACCGCCCCGGCGAGCTCGGCCGGCTGCTGGAGGAGGTGGGGCGCAGCGACGCGAACCTCGTCGAGGTGGGGCACCGGCGGACCTCCGCGCGCCTGCACGTCGACGAGGTCGAGGTCGCCCTGCAGCTGGAGACCCGTGGCGGCGAGCACCGCGACGGCGTCATCGCCGCGCTGCGCGGGGCGGGCTACCCCGTCACGCTGGAGTGACCCGGCCCCCAGCGAGGACCCCGCTCCACCAGCCCGACGAGGTAGTCGCCGTAGCCCGACTTGAGCAGCGGCTCGGCGCGGGCACGCAGCTCGTCGTCGCTGAGCCAGCCGTTGCGCCACGCCACCTCCTCGGGGCAGCCGATCTTGAGCCCCTGGCGCTTCTGCACCGCCCGCACGAACTCGCCGGCGTCGAGCATGTCGTCGAACGTCCCGGTGTCGAGCCACGCGGTCCCGCGCGGCAGCACCTCCACGTGCAGCTCGCCGCGGTCCATGTAGTGCCGGTTGACGTCGGTGATCTCCAGCTCGCCCCTCGCCGACGGCGTGATGCCCGCGGCCACGTCGACCACGTCGGCGGTGTAGAAGTACAGCCCCGGGACGGCGAGGTCGCTGCGCGGTCGCTGCGGCTTCTCCTCGATCGACAGCGCCCGGCCGTCCGGGCCGACCTCCACCACGCCGTAGGCGCGGGGCTCGCTCACCCGGTAGGCGAAGATCGTGCTGCGCTGCAGCGGGTTGAACCGGCGCAGGTGCAGGCCGAGCCCGGGGCCGTAGAAGATGTTGTCCCCCAGCGCGAGCGCGGCCGGCTCGCCCGCGAGGAACTCGCGTCCGATGACGAAGGCCTGCGCGAGCCCCTCGGGGCGCGGCTGGACGGCGTAGGAGATGCGGACCCCCAGCCGGTCGCCGTCCCCGAGCAGGCGCTGGAACGACTCGGAGTCCTGCGGGGTCGTGATGACGAGCACGTCCCGGATGCCCGCGAGCATGAGGGTGGACAGCGGGTAGTAGACCATCGGCTTGTCGTAGACCCCGAGCAGCTGCTTGGACGTGCCGCCGGTCAGCGGGTGCAGCCGTGTGCCGGAGCCGCCTGCCAGGATGATGCCGCGCATGGGTCGATCCTGCCGAACACCGCGCCCGGTGCGCGGGAGGTCGGGTGTGTCAGGCCCCGTCGGGGGCGAACACGGGGAGGGCGCCCGCCGCCAGCGCCGCCGATAGCGACGGGGCCGCCTCGTCCTTGGGTGACAGCAGGGGGCGCAGCGGCTCCCCGGCCTCGTCCGTCGTGGGCCAGTCGATCGCGAGGTCGGCGTCCAGCGGGTGCACGCCGTGCTCCGCCCCGGGGCTGTAGCCCGTCGAGCACGCGTAGACGACGGTCGAGCCGTCCTGCAGGGACAGGAACGCGTGACCCAGGCCCTCGGCGACGAACACCGCCCGCTGGGTGACCGCGTCGAGGAGGACGGCCTCGTGGCGGCCGAAGGTCGGTGAGCCGACGCGCAGGTCGACGACCACGTCGAGGACGGCGCCGGCGACGCACGTCACGTACTTGGCCTGCCCCGGGGGCACGTCGGCGTAGTGCACGCCGCGCAGGACGCCGCGGTGCGACACCGACAGGTTCGTCTGCGCGAGGTGCAGGTCGCGGCCGGTCGCCTCCTGCAGCGACGTCTGCGTGAACAGCTCGAGGAAGTGCCCCCGGTCGTCGGCGAAGCGGCGCGGGGTGAAGACCCAGTGCCCGGCGATACCGCTCTGCTCGACGTCCACGGGGGGAGCCTAGGGGCGCCCCGGTGCTCCGCGGACGGCGTCCGCCCTCAGGTGCTACGAATGGCCCACGGCGCCACACGGGGTGGGCCGCTCGCAGCACGGTCGGGTCGGGGGTCGGGACATGCCGGTGACGGACGAGACGGGACCCACGGCACCTCCGCCGGCAGCGCCCGGCCGCTGGCTGGTGACCGGGGCGTCCGGGATGCTCGGCAGCGAGGTCGTCCGGCGTCTCACGGCGCTCGGCCACGACGTCACGGCCGCCACCCGCGCCGACCTCGACGTCACCGACGAGGCCGCCGTGCGGGCGGCCGTCGGCGCCCACGACGTCGTGGTGAACGCCGCGGCCCACACGGCGGTGGACGCGGCGGAGACCGAGGAGGCCTCGGCCTTCGCGGTCAACGCCACGGGACCGCACCTGCTGGCCCGGGCGTGCGCCGGCGCCGGCGTGCCGCTTCTGCACGTGTCGACGGACTACGTCTTCGCCGGCGACGGCACCGTGCCGTACCCGGAGGACGCCCCCGCCCGCCCGGCCTCGGCGTACGGACGGACCAAGGCCGCGGGGGAGTGGGCGGTCGCCGCCTCGGGCGCCCGGGCCTGGGTGCTGCGCACGGCCTGGCTGTACGGCGCAGGGCACCCGTGCTTCCCGCGGTCGATCGCCCGTGCCGCGCGGTCCCGCGACGTCCTGCAGGTGGTCGACGACCAGGTCGGCCAGCCGACGTGGGTCGGCGACCTCGCGCAGCGCGTCGTCGACACGGTGGTGGCGGGCGTGCCGTTCGGGACGTACCACGCGACGGCCACCGGGCAGGTGAGCTGGCACGGGCTCGCGCTCGCGGTCGTGGCGGCGGCGGGGCGCCCCGACGTCGTGGTCGAGCCGGTGTCCTCGGCCACGCTGGCCCGCCCGGCCCCCCGCCCGGCGTGGTCGGTGCTGGGCCACGACGCGTGGCACGGGACGCCGCTCGGTCCCATGCGGGCCTGGGAGACGGCGTTCGCCGAGGCGGTCGCGGGAGGCCTCCTCGAGTAGCGACACGCGTGCGTGACCGGTTACCGACGCAGTGTGACGAAACGCCGGACACGGGCGGGTCCGTCGTGGTCCCATCAGGGAGGGCCACGGCCCCGTCGGGGGCCCTGGGCCCACGACGCCCGACGGTCGGCTCCGGACACCGGAGGCCACCGGACCGTCGGACCCCACCTCGACCTACCTCGGCCGCGAGGCCGTCCCGAAGGGTGCCACACCATGCGAAGGACCGTCCTGGGCGCGACCGCCGTCGCCGTCCTCACCACCAGCCTCGTGGCGGCGCTGCCGGGCGCCACGGCCGCGACGGACCCGGCGCCGTCGGCGGGCGGCACGGGCGCCGCCGCCGAGGCGCCGGCGGCGGCCGAGGCGCTGG
>NZ_JBBAYJ010000026.1 GCF_037153975.1 Aquipuribacter sp. SD81 | reverse complement strand
GGCCGGTCGGCGTCGAGGTCGTCGACACCCGCACGGTCGGCGCGGCGGACGACCGCCCCGCCGCCGCCGTCGCCGAGGGCGTGGCCGCCGCGAGCGCGACGTGGGTGTCGCCGCCCACCGCGGCCCACCTGCTCGCCGGGGGCCGCGGCCCGCAGGCCCTCGCCGCGGTCGCACAGCTCGCCCGGCCGCTGCTGGAGCTCGTCGACGGTCGGCTCACGCCCTCGGAGCGGGTCCGCAGCACCGGCCGGCTGCTCGAGCGGCTCGTCCAGCTCACCGACGCCCACCTCGCGGCCCTCGCCCGCGGCGAGGGACCGCTGGACGCCCGGCGCCTCGCGGGCCGCGGCCGCGCGGCGATGCTCGAGGCCGCCGACGCGGCCGGGGTGTCGCTCGCGGGCGCGGCGTGCGTCGTGCAGCACGTCGGGGCGCCCGAGGTCGCGGAGGCGCTCGCCGAGCGGCTGGTGGAGGTGACCGGCGGTGGTCGCGACGCCCCCGGGCTCGGGGCGGCCGCGTGGGCCGCGGCCGGTCCGGTCGGGGCGCGGTCGGGCGACGGCCCGCTCGTGCTCGTCCGCGAGCTCGGTCCCGTCCTCGCCTCCCACGTCGGGCCCGGCGCCGTCGGGGTGTCGGTCGTGCCGTGGGCGCGACGTCCCCACAGGCCCGGCTGAGCCGCACCGTCCCCAGCCTGCGTCCGGGCCTGCTCGGGCGGGACCTCTTGCTCCCTAGCGTCGCGGGATGGACACGCAGGCGACCGACCCCTTCGAGCGGGTCCAGCGGGTGGTGGGCCGGCGCGGGGCGGAGCCAGCCGGGTCGCGGCCCGAGGCCGGTGCCGGGGACGACCCGGCGGTCGAGCCGGTCCGCCCACGCGTTCGCGAGGCCACCCGGTGGCGCGTCGGCGGGCTGCCCGTCGGGGTCGTCGCCGTCGGCGTGCTCGTGGCGGGCGTCGTCGTCGCGGGGCTGGCTCTCGGCCGGAGCGGGCCGGAGGGGTACGTCGTCGGCCCGGGCGGCGTCGCGACCGCCCCCGTGACCGCCCCCGTGACCGCCGTGGGTGCGCTGCCCGTGCCCGGTGCCTCGGCCGCGCCCGCTCCGGGCGCCGTGGCGGCACCGGCTCCCGTGCCGAGCGCGGGAGCGGGCGCCGCTGCGCCGCCACCCGCGGCGTCGAAGTCGACCGCCGCGGTGACGTCCCCCCCGACCCCGGCGCCCGTCCTCCTCGTCCACGTCGACGGTGCCGTCGAGCACCCCGGCGTCGTGCGGCTGCTGCCCGGGGACCGGGTGTCCGACGCCGTCGAGGCCGCCGGGGGCGTGCTCCCCGAGGCCGACACGCGGCTCGTCAACCTCGCCCGGCCCGTGGTCGACGGCGAGCTCGTCGTCGTGCCGGCCGAGGGGGAGCAGGCCGTGCCGGTGCCGGGCCCTGGCGACCCGCCCGCCACCGCGGGGCCCCAGCCGCCACCCGGCGGGACGGACCCGGGCGGCCTGGTGTCCCTCAACACCGCCGACGCGACGGCCCTGCAGGAGCTGCCGGGCATCGGGCCGGTGCTCGCCGGGCGGATCGTCGCGTGGCGGGACGAGGTGGGGCCGTTCACCAGCGTCGAGGAGCTGACGTCGGTCTCCGGGATCGGGCCCGCCGTCCTCGAGCAGGTCCGCGACCTCGTGACCGTGTGAGCACCGCGGCCGGCACCGTCCACGACGTGCGGCTGGTGCCGGTGGCGGCGGGGGCGTGGGCGGTCGCGTGGTGGGCGACGGGGTCGTCGTCGACGGCGGTCTCGGTCGTCGCCGTGGGGGCGGTCGGCGTCGCCGTGGTGCTCGTGGTCGCGGTGCTGGTGGTCCGTCGCCGTGCGGCGCGGGTCGCGGCCGTGCTCCTCACGCTCGCGGCGACGGCCGCACTGGCGGGGACGGTGGCAGCCGTCGCCGCGCACGGGCTCGCGCGGCGCGAGGCGCCGGCGGTCACGGCGCTCACGACCGGTGGGCAGGCCGGGGTGGTTCTGCGGGTCCGAGGGGACCCGGTCGCCGTGGCCGGGCCGGTGTGGCGGCAGGGGCAGGTGCGCGTGCGGGCCGTGCTCGAACAGGTCGACGGGGCGCCGGTGGCGGGCGTGCCGGTGAGCGTGACCGGAGCGGAGGGCTGGGACGCCGTCCGCTGGGGGCAGCGCGTCCGGACGGTCGTCTCCGGTGACCCGGCGCCGCCCGGTGCGCCGGTCGCCGTGCTCGCCGACGCCACCGGCCCGCCCGACCTCGTGCACCAGGCCGCATGGCCGTGGCGGGCCGCGGAGGACGTGCGCGCAGGCCTCGTCACCGCGGCGCACGCCGACGGCGACTCCGACGGGGCCGGCCTGCTGCCCGGGCTCGTCGTCGGCGACACCAGCCGGCTCGAGCCGGACCTCGTGGAGGACATGCGGACCGCCGGCCTCACCCACCTCACTGCGGTGTCCGGGTCCAACGTGACGATCGTGTGCGGCGGCACCCTGCTGCTCGCGGTCGTCCTCGGTGCGGGGAAGCGCACCGGGGCGGTGCTCGCGGCCGGCGTGCTCGTCGGGCTCGTCGTGGTCGCCCGGCCCGACCCGAGCGTCCTGCGGGCGGCGGTCATGGGCGTCGTCGGTCTGCTGGGCCTGCTGCTCGGCCGCCGGGGCGGTGGCCTGGCGGCGCTCGCGGTCGCGGTCGCCACGGTCGTCGTCGCCGACCCCTGGCTCGCCCGTGCGCCCGGCTTCCGGCTCAGCGTCGTCGCGACCGGCGCCCTCGTCGTCGCGGCCGGACCCGTGGCGCGCGTGCTCGGGCGCAGCCT
Source organism: Aquipuribacter sp. SD81 (assembly GCF_037153975.1). NCBI lineage: Bacteria > Bacillati > Actinomycetota > Actinomycetes > Micrococcales > Intrasporangiaceae > Aquipuribacter > Aquipuribacter sp. SD81. The sequence goes on along the minus strand of NZ_JBBAYJ010000026.1, from coordinate 53,667 downwards.
GCCCCGCGGTCCCGCCGTCGCCGTCGCGGTGCCGGCCGTCGCGCAGGTGTCCGTCACCCCGCTCCTGCTCGGCCTGGAACCGGTCGTGCCGCTGTACGCCCTGCCCGCCAACGTCCTCGTCGCCCCCGCCGTCGCGCCGGCCACCGTGCTCGGGGTGCTGGCGGCCCTGGCGTCCGCCGTGCACCCGGCGCCCGCGGCCCTGCTCGCGGTGCCCGCGCGCTGGTCCGCCGCGTGGGTCGCGGGGACGGCGCGCACGGTGGCCGACCTGCCCTCCGCGGCGCTGCCGTGGCCCGCCGGCCCGGGCGGCGCCGTCCTCGGCGGGGTGGTGGTCGCGGCCGCCTGCGGGGCCGGCGTCGGTGTGGCGCGGCTGCTGCCCGACCGGCGACCGCCCCGCGACGGGTGGGCGCCGTGGCCCGCACGCGGTCCTGCGCTGCGCGGGGCAGTCGCCCTCGTGCTCGGCGTGGTGCTGCTGGTCCCCGGGCTGCCTGGAGCGGGCCCGGTCGGCGGGGCGCTCGCGCGCGTCCTGCCCGCCGGGTCGGGGTGGCCGGGTGGCTCCGGGTGGCCGGGAGAGGGCTGGTCGGCCGTGGTGTGCGACGTGGGCCAGGGCGACAGCCTGCTCGTGCGCGCCGGCCCGGCGTCCGCCGTCGTCGTCGACGCCGGCCCCGACGCCGCCGGCGTCGACCGGTGCCTGCGCGCGGCCGGGGTCGAGCACGTGCCGCTGCTCGTCCTCACTCACCTGCACGCCGACCACGTCGGCGGGCTCGCCGGCCTCGGCCGCGGTCGACGCGTCGGCGAGGTGTGGGCCCCTGTCGTGGGACAGCCCCAGGACGCCCTCGCCGACCTGCGGGCGTGGGCGGAGGCCGCCGGGGCGCCGCTTCGCACCCCGGCCGCGGGGACGACGTGGTCCGGCGGCGGCACGGGTGTCGACGTCCTCGCCCCGGCCGGCACCACACCGTCCGCGACCACCCCGACCGGTGAGGCGGCCGCGGGCAGGGAGGGCACGTCGCAGGACGTCAACGACGCCGGTCTCGTCGTCCGGCTGCGTGCCCGTGACGGGCTGCGGGTCCTCGCGGTCGGCGACCTCGGCGCGCGGGCGCAGGAGCGGCTGCTGCGCTCCGGCGCCGACGTCACGACCGACGTCACGACCGTGGCCCACCACGGGTCCGCCGACCAGCTGCCCGCGTTCTACCGGCGAGCCGGCGCCCGCGTGGCCGTCGCGTCGGCCGGACGCGACAACGACTACGGCCACCCGTCCCCGCGCGGTCTGGACGTCGTCGCCTCGGCCGGCAGCCACGTCCTCGCCACCCCGACGGCGGGTGCCGTCGCCGTGCGCCTCGCCGCGCCGGGACGGGTCGCGGTCCGCACCGCCCGCCGGCCCGCCGCGCCGCCCGGCCGGCGACGGCGGGGTCCGACGGGCGTGCCAGCATGAGCCGCGTGCCCCGTCCCGCCCGGTCCCGCGGCCGTGCGGCCGCCCCGAGCGGTCCCGGCCCGTTCGACGTCGAACCCGCCCCCGTCGTCCTGCTCGTCGGCAGCGAGACCGCGCTGGCCGACGCGGCCTGGCGGCGCCTCCTCGCCACCGCGCGCGAGGCCGACCCCGACGTCGAGCGGCACGAGCTCGGCCCGTCCGGGCACTCCCCGGGCGACGTGAGCGCCGCCGTCGCGCCGTCGCTGTTCGGAGGGCGGCGCCTCGTCGTGCTCTCCGGGCTCGAGGCCGCCGCGGGCCCGTACTCCGACGAGGTGACCGCGGTCGCGGCGGAGCTCGCGGCCGTCCCCGACCCCGACCTCGTCGTGGTCGGCCGCCACGTGGGCGGCAACGGCGGCAAGCAGGTGCTCGCGGCGCTGGAGAAGGTGCCCGGTGCGGTCCGGGTCTCCTGCGCGCCCGTCACCGCGGAGCGCGACCGGGCCGACCTCGTCGTGCGGCGGCTGCGTGCCGCGGGTCGCCGCGCCGAGCCGGACGCCGTCGACCTGCTCGTGGAGTCCGTCGGCGGGGACCTCGCGGAGCTGCTCGCCGTGACCGGCCAGCTCGCGGACACCGTCCCCGAGGGTGCCGTCGCCGTCGACGACGTCCGCGCGCTCGTCGGCGGGCGGCGGGAGGCCCGCGGCTTCGACATCGCGGACGCGTGCGTCGCGGGGGAGGCGGGCCGGGCGCTGTCGCTGCTGCGCCACGCCCTCGCCCAGCGCGTCGAGCCCGTCCTCGTCGTCGGCGCGCTGGCCAGCAAGCTGCGCGCCATGGCCCGCGTCGCGGGAGCGGGCCGGGGCCCCGCGGCGGCGCTCGCGCGCGAGCTGTCGATGGCGCCGTGGCAGGTGGACCGCGCGCGGCGGGACCTGCAGGGCTGGCACCCCGACGGCCTGCGCCGCGCCGTCGTCGCGGTCGCCGACGCCGACGCCGCCGTCAAGGGGGAGGTGCCGGGCGTCGCCGCGGCCTACGCGCTGGAGCGCGCCGTCGTCGCCGTCACGGACGCCCGCGGCCGCTGACGGCCGCCTCCCGCGCCCTGCACCCGGGGACGACGGAGCCCCCGGCACCGGGAGGTGCGCGGGGGCTCGCGGTGCGCGGCGGCGCCGCGCGGGTGCGTCAGACGGACGCGGCGCGGGTCGCCATCGCCGACTTGCGGTTGGCGGCCTGGTTCTTGTGGATGACGCCCTTGGAGGCGGCCTTGTCCAGCCCGCGGGACGCCCGACGGAGGGCCGTCTGGGTGGCGTCCTTGTCACCCGACGCGGCGGCCTCGCGGAACTGGCGCACGAGGGTGCGCAGCTCGGACTTGACGGCCTTGTTGCGAAGGCGCGCCTTCTCGTTCTGGGTGTTCCGCTTGATCTGGGACTTGATGTTCGCCACGCGTGCTCTCTCCGTGCTCGTCAGGTGGGTGCGTCGTCGACGGCGCGACGCCTGGTGCCTCGGGGCAGGTGCACCGCCCAAGACCAACCGCCGAGGGTACGCCACGGGACCGGCCCGGTGGTAATCCGCAGAGGCGCCACTAGGGTCGGGCGCATGCAGGAGGCGAGCCCGGACACGACCGCACCGGCGCCCGCGGCCCCGACCTCCGACGAGGGCGACGTCTTCGCGGGGTACCTGGACAAGCGGACCGCCGGCCCGGCGTGGGACGAGGTGCTCGCCCCGCACGGGGTGCGCCCGGCCGCCCGGGCCGTCCACCGCGCCGTGTCCGCCCTCAGCGTCGACGAGCTGCGTGCCCGCTCCGACGCCCTCGCCTCGACGTTCCTCGACCGCGGCGTCACCTTCGACTTCGCCGGCGAGGAGCGGCCGTTCCCCATCGACGTCGTGCCGCGCGTCATCGCCGCGCACGAGTGGGCGCAGGTCGAGCGGGGCGTCAAGCAGCGCGTGCAGGTGCTCGAGCGCTTCCTCGCCGACGTCTACGGGCCCATGAACGCCGTCTCGGACGGCGTGGTGCCGCGCTCCGTCGTCGTGTCGAGCTCGCACTTCCACCGCGAGGCGGCCGGCATCGAACCGGCCAACGGCGTGCGCGTGCACGTGTCCGGCATCGACCTCGTCCGCGACGAGCAGGGCCGCTTCCGCGTCCTCGAGGACAACGTCCGCGTGCCGAGCGGCGTCTCCTACGTGCTGGAGAACCGGCGCGCGATGACCCAGGTGCTGCCCGACCTGTTCGGCGCCTCCCGGGTGCGGCCGGTGTCGGACTACCCCGAGCGGCTGCTCGCCGCGCTGCAGGCGGCCGCCCCGCCCGGGGTCGACGACCCGACGGTCGTCGTCCTCACCCCCGGCGTCTACAACAGCGCCTACTTCGAGCACGCGCTGCTCGCCCGGTCCATGGGCGTGGAGCTCGTCGAGGGCCGCGACCTCGTGTGCTCGGGCAACCGCGTCCGCATGCTCACCACGTCCGGCGAGCGCCGGGTCGACGTCGTCTACCGCCGCGTCGACGACGAGTACCTCGACCCGGTGCAGTTCCGCCGCGACTCCGTCCTCGGCTGCGCGGGCCTGCTCAACGCCGCGCGGGCCGGCTCGGTGACGATCGCCAACGCCGTCGGGAACGGCGTCGCCGACGACAAGCTGCTCTACACGTACCTGCCCGACCTCACCCGGTACTACCTCGGCGAGGACCCGGTTCTCGACAACGTCGACACGTGGCGCTGCGACGACCCCGCGCACCTGGAGGAGGTCCTCGACCGCCTCGACGAGCTCGTCGTCAAGCCCGTCGACGGCTCCGGCGGCAAGGGCATCGTCATCGGCCCGCAGGCGACCACGACGCAGCTGGACGCCATGCGCGAGCGGCTCAGCTCCGACCCGCGGGGCTGGATCGCGCAGCCGGTGGTGTCGCTGTCCACCGTCCCCACCCTCGTGGGCGACGAGCTCGCCCCACGCCACGTCGACCTGCGGCCGTTCGCCGTCAACGACGGCGAGGACGTGTGGGTCCTGCCGGGCGGCCTCACCCGGGTGGCGCTGGGGGAGGCGACCCTCGTCGTGAACTCCAGCCAGGGCGGCGGCTCGAAGGACACGTGGGTGCTGTCGGACCGCACGGACCGTACCGACCGCATCGCCGAGCGCGGCGCGGCCGCGGAGCTGCCCGAGCGCGGCACGACCGAGCTGGAGCTCGTGCGATCCGCACCCCCCGACAGCGGCCCGGCCGGCGACGACCAGGGCCGGCAGGCCGAGCAGCAGCAGCAGGTGAGGAGGCCGACGTGCTGAGCCGGATCGCGGAGTCCCTGTTCTGGATCGGCCGCTACGTGGAGCGCGCCGACGACACCGCCCGCATCGTCGACGTGCAGGTCCAGCGCATCCTCGAGGACCCGTGGCTCGACGAGGCGGAGGCGTGCGCGTCGCTGCTGGCCGTCATGGGCGCCCCCGCGGGGGACGGTCCCGTGGACCGCCGGCGCCTGCTCGACACCCTCGCCTACGACCCGGTCGGTGCGGCGAGCATCGCCGGGGCGCTCGCCGCGGCCCGCGAGAACGCGCGCCGCGCCCGCGAGGTCGTCTCCAGCGAGATGTGGGAGGCGCTCAACACGACGTACTACGCCATACCGACGCGGGTGCGCGCGGCCTCGGCGCACCGGTTCGCCGCGTGGGTCCGCGAGCGCGCGGCGGTCGTCACCGGGATCGCCGACACCACGATGAGCCGCGACGCCGGGTACCAGTTCCTCGTGCTCGGGCGCAGCCTCGAGCGCGCCGACATGACCGCCCGGCTGCTCGCGACCACGGTGCTGGAGGGCGGGCCGGGCTGGCAGACGGTGCTGCACGGCTGCGGGGCCTACGAGGCCTTCCTGCGCACCTACCGCGGCGGGCGCCCGGGTGCCCGCTCCGACGCCCACGCCGCGGAGTTCCTGCTGCTGGACCGGTTGTTCCCGCGCTCGGTCGTGCACGCGCTCGCCACCGCGGAGCGCTGCCTGGAGGACCTCGACCCGGACGCCGGGCGCGTGGGGTACACCGACGAGGCCCGTCGCACCCTGGCCGCGACCCGCAGCTCGCTGGAGTTCCGCTCGCCCGACGAGCTGCTGACCGACCTCGCCGTGGAGATGAAGCGGGTGCAGAAGGCGGCCTCGCAGGTGTCCGACGCCGTCAGCCGGCGCTACTTCCTCGTGGGCACCGGCACGGCCTGGACCGCGGAGGCGATGTGACGACGACCCCCGACGGGACGGACGAGCAGACCCAGGGCCGGACCCAGGGGCAGGGCCGGACGCAGGGCCAGGGGCAGGGCCGGGCACAGGTCCAGGTGCAGCCGCCCAGGCCGAGGGAGACCGGCGTGAGCCGGCTGCGCGTCGTGCACTCGACCGCGATCGAGTACGCCTCGCCGGTCCGGACGTCGTACAACGAGGTGCGCCAGACCCCGGCCTCGCTGCCCGGCCAGCACGTGCTGGAGGCGCGGGTCGAGGTGTCGCCGCGGGCGGCCGCCTCGCGCTACACCGACTACTGGGGCACGCAGGTCGTCGCCTTCGACACGCAGCTGCCGCACACGCGACTGGACGTCGTCACCTCGAGCCTGGTCGAGGTCGAGGTGCCCGCCGCCGGGCCCGAGCCCGGGCGCGCCTCGTGGGAGGACCTCGCGGCACCGGACCTGCGGGACCGCTTCGTGGAGTGGCTCGCGCCGCGACCGGTGACGGTGCCCGGTCCGGACCTGCTCGCCCGCAGCCAGGAGGTGGCCGGCGACCTGCCGCCGCACGAGGCCGCCCTCGCCGTCTGCTCGTGGCTCGGCCAGCACCTGCAGTACGTGCCGGGCTCGACCGGGGTCCACACCTCCGCCGCCCAGGCGTGGGAGGAGGGGCGCGGCGTCTGCCAGGACTTCGTCCACGTCGGCCTCGGGGCGCTGCGCGCGATGGGCGTGCCCGCCCGGTACGTCTCGGGCTACCTGCACCCGGACCGCAGCGCGCCGCTCGGGCAGGCCGTCACCGGGCAGAGCCACGCGTGGCTGGAGTGGTGGGCGGGGGAGTGGACGGCGTTCGACCCGACGAACAACCGCCCGGCGGGGCTCGACCACGTGGTCGTCGCGACCGGCCGCGACTACGGCGACGTGTCGCCGCTGCGCGGCATCATCTCCGGCGGGTCCGGGTCGCGGCTGTCGGTGACGGTGGAGATCACGCGCCTGCGGTGATCCGCGCGGACGGCCGGGCGGAGCGTGGGAAACTGGACGCGCCCACGCCCGCACGACGAGACGCCCGGAGCAGGTAGGTCGAGTGCCCCCCATCCCCGCCGAGCCGCTGCCCGTGGCGGCCACGCCGCCCTCGCAGCTGCGCAACTTCTGCATCATCGCCCACATCGACCACGGCAAGTCGACGCTGGCCGACCGCATGCTGCAGCTCACCGGGGTCGTGCAGGCCCGGCAGGCCCGCGCGCAGTACCTCGACCGCATGGACATCGAGCGCGAACGCGGCATCACGATCAAGAGCCAGGCCGTCCGCATGCCGTGGCAGGTCGGTGACGCCGCCTACGCCCTCAACATGATCGACACGCCGGGCCACGTCGACTTCTCCTACGAGGTCTCGCGCTCCCTCGCCGCGTGCGAGGGCGCCGTGCTCCTCGTCGACGCCGCGCAGGGCATCGAGGCGCAGACCCTCGCCAACCTCTACATGGCGATGGAGAACGACCTCGAGATCGTCCCCGTCCTCAACAAGATCGACCTGCCGGCCGCCCTGCCGGACAAGTACGCCGAGGAGATCGGCGGGCTCGTCGGCATCGACCCCGACGACGTGCTCCGCGTCTCGGGCAAGACCGGTGAGGGCGTCGAGGCCCTGCTCGACCGCATCGTCGACGTCGTGCCCGCACCCGTCGGCGACGTCGACGCGCCGGCCCGGGCGATGATCTTCGACTCGGTCTACGACACCTACCGCGGCGTCGTCACGTACGTGCGCGTCGTCGACGGCCGCCTCAGCCCGCGCGAGCGCATCCAGATGATGTCGACCCGCGCGACGCACGACCTGCTCGAGATCGGCGTCATCTCGCCCGAGCCGCTGCCGAGCGAGGGCCTCGGCGTCGGCGAGGTCGGCTACCTCATCACCGGCGTGAAGGACGTCCGCCAGTCGAAGGTCGGCGACACCGTCACCAGCGCGTCGGCCGGCGCGGTCGACGCCCTCGGCGGCTACGAGGACCCCAAGCCCATGGTGTTCTCGGGGCTGTACCCGATCGACGGGGGCGACTACCCGGACCTGCGTGACGCCCTCGACAAGCTCAAGCTCAACGACGCCGCCCTCGTCTACGAGCCGGAGACCTCGGCGGCGCTCGGGTTCGGCTTCCGGATCGGCTTCCTCGGCCTGCTGCACCTCGAGATCGTGGCCGAGCGGCTGCGGCGCGAGTTCGACCTCGACCTCATCTCCACCGCCCCGAACGTCGTGTACCGGGTGCGCATGGAGGACGGCACGGAGCAGGTCGTCATGAACCCGAGCGAGTTCCCCGCGGGCAAGATCGCCGAGATCGTCGAGCCGGTCATCAAGGCGACGATCATCGCCCCGAGCGAGTACATCGGGACGATCATGGAGCTGTGCCAGTCACGGCGCGGCACCCTGCTCGGCATGGACTACCTGTCCGAGGACCGCGTGGAGATGCGCTACACGCTGCCGCTCGCGGAGATCGTCTTCGACTTCTTCGACGCGCTTAAGTCCCGCACGCGCGGCTACGCCTCCCTCGACTACGACCTCGCCGGGGAGCAGGACGCCGACCTCGTCAAGGTCGACGTGCTCCTGCAGGGCGAGGTCGTCGACGCGTTCTCCGCGATCGTCCACCGCGACAAGGCGTACGCCTACGGCGTGAAGATGACGGAGCGGCTCAAGGAGCTCATCCCGCGCCAGCAGTACGAGGTCCCGATCCAGGCCGCGATCGGCTCGCGCGTCATCGCGCGCGAGACGATCCGCGCGATCCGCAAGGACGTGCTCGCCAAGTGCTACGGCGGCGACATCAGCCGCAAGCGCAAGCTGCTGGAGAAGCAGAAGGAGGGCAAGAAGCGCATGAAGATGGTGGGCAGGGTCGAGGTCCCCCAGGAGGCCTTCATCGCCGCCCTGTCCTCCGAGGTGGGGGACAAGGCCAAGGCCGAGGCGAAGCGGTGAGCGAGGTCCTCGGTGCGGCGGCACCGCCCGTCGCCGGCACGGCCGGGACGTCGAGCGCGACGGCCGCCGGACTCGACCTCGTGCCGGCCGCGCGCCGCCCGGTGGAGCCGGACGCCGTCGGCGTGGTCGCGGCGGTGTGCCGCACGTGGGCGGTCGCACCCGACCACAAGGGCGAGCCGACCGGCATCGACAAGCGCGCGGTCGACGCGGTCGTCGTCGGCGCGGACGGCGTCCTCGACGACCGGGTCCTCGACACGCGCCACCACGGCGGCCGCGACAAGGCCGTGTACGCCTACGCCGCCGAGGACGCCGAGTGGTGGGCGGAGCGGCTCGGCCGCGACGACGTCGCCGCGGGCTGGTTCGGGGAGAACCTGCTGCTGCGCGGCGTCGACGTGTCCGCGGCGCGCGTGGGGGAGCGGTGGCGCCTCGGTCGCGACGTGGTCGTGGAGGTCACGCAGCCCCGCACCCCCTGCGCGACGTTCCAGCACCGCACGGGCGAGCGCGGCTGGCAGAAGCGGTTCCTCACCGCCGGGCGGCCGGGGGCGTACCTGCGGGTCCACGCGACCGGCACCGTGCGCGCCGGGGACCCGGTGGTCGTCGAGCACCGGCCCGCGCACGGGGTGGGGCTCGGGCGGTGGGTGACGCTGCAGGACCCGGCCGACGCCCGGGCGCTGCTGGCCGCGGGGCTCGAAATCGCGCCGTCGCTCCTCGCCCACGTCCGCGCCGCCGCCGGTCGCGGCTGAGGTCGCGTGCCGGGTCCCGCCCCCGAGGGCCTGCCGGCGCCGGACGACGGCTCCCTGCCGGCGCAGGTCCGTGACGGCGCCGAGCGGCGCCGCCTCGGTGTCTACGTGCACGTCCCGTTCTGCCGGGTCCGCTGCGGGTACTGCGACTTCACGACGTACACCGCCGATGAGCTCGGGCCGCAGGCCGCGGCGAGCCGGCGCGGCTACCCGGGCGGGGTCTCCGCCGAGCTCGACCTCGCGGTGCGGGTGCTCGACGGCGCCGGGCTGCCGCGTCGGGCGGTGTCGACGGTGTTCCTCGGCGGCGGCACGCCGACGCTGCTGCCGGCGGCCGACCTCGCCGGCGTGCTCGGGTCCGTCCGGGACCGGTTCGGGCTCGCCGCCGGCGCGGAGGTCACGACGGAGGCGAACCCGGACTCCGTCGACGCCGGGTACCTGGCCGCGCTCGCGGGGGCGGGGTTCACGCGCGTGTCGTTCGGGGTGCAGTCGGCCGTGCCGCACGTGCTCGCGACGCTGGACCGCACCCACGACCCGGCGCGGGTGCCGGAGGTCGTCGCGGCCGCCCGCGCGGCGGGGCTGCAGGTGAGCGTCGACCTCATCTACGGCACCCCGGGGGAGTCGCTCGCGGACTGGCGGCGCAGCCTCGAGGCCGCCGTCGCGCTCGAGCCGGACCACGTGTCCGCCTACGCGCTCGTCGTGGAGCAGGGCACCCGGCTCGCGGTGCAGGTCCGCCGCGGCGAGCTGGCGGCACCGGACGACGACGACCTCGCCGACAAGTACGAGCTGGCCGACGAGCTGCTCGGCGCGGCCGGGCTCGGCTGGTACGAGGTGAGCAACTGGGCGCGGACGCCGGCGGCCGCGTGCCGTCACAACCTCGGGTACTGGCGCGGCGACGACTGGTGGGGGGTCGGGCCGGGCGCCCACAGCCACGTCGGCGGCGTGCGCTGGTGGAACGTGCGGCACCCGGCCGCCTGGGCCGCCGCGGTCGAGGCCGGCCGCAGCCCCGCGCAGGGGCGTGAGGTGCTCGGCCCCGACGAGCGGGCCGTGGAGGACGTGCTGCTGCGCAGCCGGCTCGCCGAGGGCCTCCCGCTGGACCGGGTCCCGGCGGGGGCCCGCGACGCCGTCGACGGCCTCGCCGCCGACGGGCTGCTGGACGACGCAGCCGCCCGCGCCGGCCGGGTGGTCCCGACCCTGCGCGGGCGGCTGCTGTCGGACGTGGTGGCGCGCGCGCTCACCGGGTGAGCGCGCGAGGCGTCACTTCACGAACCGGATGGCGATGGGGTAGCGGTAGTTCTCGTGCCGGTTGGCCGCGAGCCCGGCGATGATGCCGAAGACGATCGCGACGATCCAGACGACCGGGATCAGCAGCAGCCCGATGCCGATGACGCTGAGAACCGAGGCGGCGACGTAGGCGATCGCGACCGTGATCTGGAAGTTGAGCGCCTCGGCGCCCTGCTGCTTGAGGTACGCGGAGCGGTCCTTGTAGACGAGGTAGACGATGAGGCCGGCCACGAAGCTGATGAGGATGCCGCCGATGTGGCCGAGCATCGCCCACGTCTTCTCGTCCTGCTGGGTGACGCCACCCGGCTGCTGCGGCTGGGCGTACCCGGGCTGGGAGTACCCGGGCGGCGGCTGCTGGTAGCCGGGCTGGGAGTACCCGGGCGGCGGCTGCTGGTAGCCGGGCTGGTACGAGCCGGGCTGCGGCTGCTGGTCGGCGGGCCGGGGGCCGGGCTCGGCCGGGGTGTTCGGGTCGCTCATGAGCGGGTGTCCTCCGGGTCAGGGTGGGAGACGTCGACGGTAGTCCTCCGAGCAGGTGGCCCGGGAGCCTGTCGTGATACCCGTCGCCCGCCCGGGCCGGTCGCCCGGAGCCGGCTCACCGGACGACCCGCAGCGTGAGCGGGTAGCGGTACCACTCGCCCCGGGCGGCGGCCACCGCCGCGACGACCGTGAGCACGACCCCGAGCACCGCGACCGCGAGCACCGCCACCACGAGCGCGGGCAGGAGCAGGCCGACGGTCAGCAGCGTGCCGAGGCCACCGACGACCGCGAGCCCGAGGGCGTACACCATGAGGGACAGCTGGAAGTTGAGGGCGTCGGTGAGGTGGTGGCGCACGAAGGGGCCGCGCTCGCGGAGCACGAGCCACAGCACGAGGGGGCCGAGCACGGGCAGGCCGACGAGGGAGCCGGCGAGCCACGACAGGTGCCCGACGGTCGACCACGTCGTCTCGTCGGCGGGCGTGAGGGGGGCGGGGCCGCGCCCGCCGGGGTAGGTGCCCGCCGCGGGCGCGGGGGCGTCGGACAGCGCGTTCGGGACCGGGGCGGCGGGCTGCTGCGTCATGCCGACGACGCTAGGCCTCGCCCGCGGGCGCGGCAGTGGTGCTGCCTGCAGAATCGGGCCTCGTGCGGCCCGGACGGCGGGCCACCGGAGGACAGGAGCAGCCCGTGGTCGTGGCGGTCACCGGAGGCAGCGGACGGCTCGGCGCGGCGGTGGTCGAGCACCTGCTCGGGGAGGGGACCGACGTCCTGCTCCTCGACCGGCAGGTCCCGGCCCCGCCTGCCCCCGGGGACCCGGAGCCTCCGCCGGAGCGGGGCCGCCTGCTCGCGGTGCGGACCGACCTCACCGACTACGGGCAGGTCGTCGGCGCCCTCGGCGCGGTCGACGACCGGCACGACGGCGTCGAGGCCGTGGTCCACCTCGCCGCGGTCCCGGCCCCCGGGCTCGTGCCGAACGCCGCGCTGTTCGCCAACAACGTCCCGAGCACCTTCAACGTCCTCGAGGCGGCCCGGGCCCTCGGGGTCCGTCGCGTCGTGTGGGCGAGCAGCGAGACCGTCCTCGGCCTGCCCTTCGACACCCCGCCGCCCTACGCCCCCGTCGACGAGGACTACGCGCCCCGTCCGGAGAGCACGTACAGCCTCGGCAAGGTGCTGGAGGAGGAGCTGGCGCGCCAGCACGCGCGCTGGCGCGCCGACGCGCGCTTCGTCGGGCTGCGCTTCTCCAACGTCACCACCCCGGCGGACTACCCCGGCTTCGAGGCGTGGCAGGACGACCCGGCGCGGCGGCGGTGGAACCTGTGGGGCTACATCGACGCCCGCGACGGCGCCCAGGCCGTCCGACGGGCGCTGTCGGTCCCCGACGACGCCGTGGACGGGGTCGAGGTGTGCGTCGTCGCCAACGCCGACACGGTCATGCGGACGCCGTCCGCGGAGCTCATGGCGCTGGAGTTCCCCGGCGTGCCGCTCACGCGGGAGCTGGGCGAGCACGAGACCCTGCTGTCGATCGACCGGGCCCGGCGCGTGCTCGGCTACGACCCGCAGCACTCCTGGCGCGACGCGCGCGCCTGAGCCCCGGTCCGCCCGGAGGGTTACGATTGGCAGTCGGACCCCGACAGTGCCAGCGACCCCGGGAGGTGTTCTCCGTGGCCGACGACCGCCGACTGGAGGTCCTCCGCGCCATCGTCGAGGACTTCGTGACGACGCGGGAGCCCGTCGGCTCCCGCGCGCTCGTCGAGCGGCACCGCCTCGGCGTGAGCCCCGCGACCATCCGCAACGACATGGCCGTCCTGGAGGAGCAGGGCTACATCGCGCAGCCGCACACGAGCGCCGGGCGGGTGCCCACCGACAAGGGCTACCGGCTGTTCGTCGACCGGCTCAGCGAGGTCCGGCCCATGAGCCAGCCCGAGCGCCGCGCCATCCGGCTGTTCCTCGAGGGGGCGGTCGGTCTCGACGACGTCGTCGACCGCACCGTCCGCCTGCTCAGCCAGGTGACCCGCCAGACCGCGGTCGTGCAGTACCCGTCGGTGTCGCTGTCGACCGTGCGCCACGTCGACCTCGTGCCGCTCGGCGGCGGGCGCGTGCTGCTCGTGCTGATCCTGTCCTCCGGCCGCGTCGAGCAGCGGCTCGTCGAGGTGCCCGACCTCGTGAGGTCCGACGGCTCCCCGCTGCCGGGGCTGGAGGAGCTGCGCAACCGCGTCAACGGGGTCGTCGCCGGGCTGCGGCTCGCGGCGGCGGCCGAGACGGTGCGCAGCGTCCTGGAGGGGGTCGGGCCCGACAGCACGGCCGACCCCGACAGCACGACCGTGGCGCGCGCGGTCGTCGACGCCCTCGCCGAGGCGCTGGTCGAGGAGCGCGAGGAGCGCATCGTCGTGGCCGGCACCAGCCACCTCGTCCGCCGCGGCACCGAGTTCCCCGGCGAGCTGTCGTCGGTGCTGGAGGCGCTGGAGGAGCAGGTCGTGCTGCTGCGCCTCATGCACGACATGGCCGAGGAGCAGGTCGACGTCGCGGTGCGCATCGGCCGCGAGACCGCGCACGAGAGCCTCGCCCAGACCGCGGTCGTCACCACCGGCTACGGCAGCGGCGACGTCGTCGCCCGGCTCGGCGTTCTCGGCCCCACCCGCATGGACTACCCCACGACGATCGCCGCGGTGAGGGCCGTGGCGCGCTACGCCTCGCGCGCGCTCGAGCAGTGAGCGACGCACCCGGTTCCTGCCCGACCTGCACCCGCAGCCCCGTCGAAAGGCTCCCGTGAGCGACCACTACCAGACCCTCGGCGTGCCGAGGGACGCCTCCGCCGACACGATCAAGAAGGCGTACCGCCGCCTCGCCCGCGAGCTGCACCCCGACGTCAACACCGGTCCGGACGCCGAGGAGCGGTTCAAGGAGGTGTCGCGCGCCTACGAGGTGCTGAGCAGCCCGGAGAAGCGCGCGGCCTACGACGCCGGCGGCGACTCCCCCTTCGGCGGCCAGGGGCCCGGCTTCGGCTTCTCCGACATCTTCGAGACGTTCTTCGGTGGCGCGGGCGCCGGCGCGCAGCGCGGTCCCGCCTCGCGCACCCAGCGCGGCCAGGACGCCCTCGTGCGCCTGGAGGTCGACCTCGAGGAGGCCGTCTTCGGCGGCACGCGGGAGATTCGCGTGGAGTCCGCCGACGTGTGCACCCGCTGCCAGGGCACCTGCTGCGAGCCCGGCACGGGCCCCGAGCCGTGCGACGTCTGCGGCGGCCGCGGCCAGGTGCAGCGCGTCGCCCGGTCGTTCCTCGGCCAGGTCATGACGACGAGTCCGTGCCCGCGCTGCGGCGGCTACGGCACAGTGCTGCCCGCCCCGTGCCACGAGTGCTCCGGCGAGGGCCGGGTCCGCACGCGCCGCACGCTCACCATCAAGGTCCCGCCGGGCGTCGACACGGGCACCCGCATCCAGCTCGCGGGCCAGGGCGAGGTCGGGCCGGGCGGCGGTCCCGCCGGCGACCTCTACGTCGAGGTGCAGGAGCGGCGCCACCCGCGGCTGCGGCGCGAGGGCGACGACCTCCACACGGTGCTGGAGGTGCCGATGACCGCGGCCGCCCTCGGGGCGAACGTCACCGTGCCGACGCTGGACGGCGACCGCGACATCGAGCTCGCCCCGGGCACGCAGCACGGCGAGAGCATCACCCTCGCCGGCCTAGGTGCGACGCACCTGCGGCGTCCCGGCCGCGGCGACCTCCACGTCCACCTCGACGTGCAGGTGCCGACGCGCCTGGACGACGAGCAGCGCGACCTGCTGCGGCGCCTGGCGACGCTGCGCGGGGAGGAGCAGCCCACCGGCCGCGTGACGAACGGCGCCCCGCAGGGGCTGTTCGGGCGGCTGCGGGACCGGCTCGTCAACGGCTGACGGACCGTGCGCGCCGTCGTCGTCCGCGCCTTCGGCGACCGTCCGGTCGTCGAGGACGTGCCGGACCCGGTCGCGCCGCCCGGGGGCGTCGTCGTCCGGGTGGACGCCACCGGGCTGTGCCGCAGCGACTGGCACGCGTGGGCCGGTCACGACCCCGACGTCGTGCTGCCGCACGTGCCCGGCCACGAGCTCGCCGGCACCGTCGAGTCCCTGGGCGCCGGCCTCGACGGCGCGGACGGCCCCGACGGCCCGGCCGTGGGGGACCGGGTGACGGCCCCCTTCGTGCTCGGCTGCGGCACGTGCGCACGCTGCCGCGCCGGCGACCAGCAGGTCTGCGAGCGGCAGGAGCAGCCCGGCTTCACCTACTGGGGCTCCTTCGCCGAGCGCGTCGTCGTGCCCAGGGCGGCGACGAACCTCGTGCGGCTGCCGGACGAGGTCGGTGACGACGCCGCGGCGCTGCTCGGCTGCCGCTACACGACCGCGTTCCGCGCGCTCGTCGCCGTGGGGCGGCTCGCGGCGGGGGAGACCGTGGCCGTGCACGGCTGCGGCGGGGTGGGGCTGTCCGCCGTGCAGCTCGCCGTGGCCGCCGGTGCCCGCGTGGTCGCGGTCGACCCGTCGCCGGCCGCGCGGACCCTCGCGGGACGGCTCGGTGCCGCGGCCGCGGTCGACCCGACGGGGCTCGCGTGGGCCGAGGTCGCCGGCGCGGTGCGCGACGCCGCGGGCGGCGGCCTCGACGTGTCGCTCGACGCGCTCGGCAGCGAGGCCACGTGCGCGGCGTCGCTCGCAGGGCTGCGCCCCCGCGGCCGGCACGTGCAGGTCGGGCTGCTCCCCGAGGCGCTCGGCGACCCGCAGGTGCCGCTGCGGCTCGTGGTCGCCGGGGAGCTCGAGCTCCTCGGCAGCCACGGCATGGCCGCGCACGCCTACCCGCCGCTGCTGGCCCTCGTCGCCTCGGGCCGCCTCGACCCCACGGTCCTGGTGACGCGGACCGTCGACCTCGACGGCGGAGCCGCCGCGCTCGCGGCCATGGGCGACGCGCCCGGCGCGGGCGTCACACTCGTCCGGCCCTGAGGCCCGTCGACCGAGCGGACCGGCCACAGCGAAGGAGCCGCGGCGCGTCCGGCCGGGTCGAGGGTGCCTCGCGGGCCCACCGTTCCTTCGCTGTGGCCGCCGGGTCAGCCGACGACCTCGACGCGGGTGGTGTCCTCCCACACGACCGGCACGCCCTCGTCCGGGCCCGCCATCGACTCCTCGTACACGCGGACCGTGTAGGAGCCGGGCCGCAGCGTCGTGTCGAAGGTGAACGGGCCGTACTCGCCGTTCGCGCCGGCCGTCGTGAAGCCGGCGTCGACCTGGTCCCCCGCCTCGTCGAGGACCTCCCACAGGACGTTCGCCTCGAACGCGGTGGCGGTCCCGGACACCGTGAGCAGCCCGGCCGGGACGCGCTGGCCCTCGTACGGGTCGAGCACCCAGCCGCCCGCGAGGTCCGCGGTGTCGGGCTCGAGGGGCTCGTCGAGCGACAGCACGCCCCACGCCTCGGCGCCCTGCTCGCCGTCGACGAGGACGGTCACGGGTGCCTCGCCGCCGTTGGACACGACGGTCCGGACGAGGGCGGCGACGGCCAGGGCGGCGCCCTCGCTGCCGACGGAGCCGTCGAAGGCCTCGACGGGCAGGTCGACGACCGTGCCGCCGGACTCGGCCTCGCGGACGTCGAGCACGGCGCCGCCGCCGTCCCCGGCGGCCCACGGGTTGGCGTGGTCGGGGTCGGCCGCCGGCGTCGACAGCAGCGTGTCCAGCGCCGCGCGCACCGCGGCGAGGGGACCGTCGCCGGCGACCTCCGCGAGGGCCCGGTCGGCGACGAGCACGAGGCGCACCCCGTCGGGGGAGTCCTGCTCCCGCTGGTGCCACACCACGAGCGGCACGCCCGCGGTCACGGTCGCGGTGACCGTCGGCGCCGCCGTCGCCGCGTCGGTCGCGACGGTGCTGACGGTGTCCGGGGACGGCACCGGGCTCGCGCCGGCCGTGTCGGGGGCCGGCGAGGGCGGCGCCGGCGACGGGGGCGCCGACGTGCCGGACGCCGGCGACGGCTCGGGCGCGGCGGCGTCGTCGCCCGAGCCGCCGACGAGCAGCCACACGACGACGGCGACGGCGACGACGGCCACGGTGACGGCGGCGACGACGACCCAGCGGGGGCCACCGCGGCCCTGCGTGGTGACGGGGGACGTGGACATGGTGTGCCTCCTGTCGTGGGTCTCCTCCCACTGTGCTGGACACAACGGCCGCACCGGCGCGGCGGTCGATCTCGGACGCGTTGCGATCAGGTCACGGATCGACGGGCGCCGGTAGCGTCGTGCCCATGAGCGAGGCCACCGGTGACCAGCCCTGCGTCTTCTGCCGCATCGTCGACGGGGAGATCCCGGCCGACGTCGTCCACTCCGACGACGACGTCGTGGCCTTCCGCGACTCCTCGCCCAAGGCGGAGGTGCACGTCCTCGTCGTGCCGCGGGCGCACGTCACCGACGTCACCGACCTGGTCGACGACCCGGCGCTGCTCGCGGCGCTCGTCCGGACGGCCGGGGAGGTGGCGGAGGACTTCGCCGACGGCGACTTCCGGCTCGTGTTCAACACCGGCGCCGGTGCCGGCCAGACCGTCTTCCACGCCCACGCGCACGTCCTGGCGGGCCGGGGCGCGGCCGCCGTGGGGCTGTAGCGCCTGCCCGGGGCTACCCTGGACCGTCACCGACAGGAAGGACCAGGGCAGCTCGCCCATGGCAGACACCACCGGCGCTCCCGCCGAGGACCTCACCCCCGAGCCGCCGGGTGGCACGCGCGGCACCGTGACCCGGACCTACGTCGTCCCCCACGGCACCGACACCGTCTCCCTGCTCGGCCCCCACGACGAGCACCTGCGCACCCTCGAGCGCGGGCTGCCGCGCCTGGACGTGCTGCCGCGCGGCAACGAGGTGACCGTCACCGGACCCGCCTCCGACGTCGCCCTCGCGCTGCGGCTGCTGGAGGAGATGGGCGGCGTGCTGCAGGCTGGCCAGCCGCTGACGGCCGACGCGGTGGAGCGCTCGCTCGCGATCCTGCGCGACACCGACGGCGGCGTCCGCCCCGCGCACGTGCTCACCGCGAACATCCTGTCCAACCGCGGCCGCACGATCCGGCCCAAGACGCTCAACCAGAAGCGCTACGTCGACGCGATCGACACCAACACCGTCGTGTTCGGCATCGGCCCGGCCGGTACCGGCAAGACGTACCTCGCGATGGCGAAGGCCGTCCAGGCGCTGCAGGCGAAGCTCGTCAACCGGATCGTGCTGACCCGGCCCGCGGTCGAGGCCGGCGAGCGGCTCGGCTTCCTGCCCGGCACGCTGACGGACAAGATCGACCCGTACCTGCGCCCGCTGTACGACGCGCTGCACGACATGGTCGACCCGGACTCCATCCCGCGGCTCATCACGGCCGGCACCATCGAGGTCGCGCCCCTGGCCTACATGCGTGGCCGCGCCCAGCCCACCGACGCGAAGGTCATGACGCCGACGGGGTACCAGCTCATCGGCCGGCTGCGGGTCGGGGACCTCGTCATCGGCTCCGACGGCCGGCCGACCCCGGTCCTCGGCGTCTTCCCGCAGGGCGAGCGGCCCGTCTACCGCGTCACCACGCAGGACGGCGCCTCGACGCTCGCGTGCGGGGAGCACCTGTGGCAGGTGCGGACCGCCGGCGACAAGCGGCGCGGCCGCTGCCGCGTCGTGCGGACCGACGAGATGCTCGGACGGCTGCGGGCCGCCCACGCCCGTCGCTTCGAGCTCCCGCTCACCGGCCCCGTGCAGATGGAGCCGCAGCAGGTGCCGCTCGACCCCTACGCGCTCGGGTTGTTGCTGGGCGACGGGTGCCTCACGACGTCGACCACGCCGTCGTTCTCCACGGCCGACGCCGAGCTGGCCGAGGCGCTCGACCAGGCGCTGCCGGACGTCGACGTGGTGCACAAGGACCGCTACGACTACGTGCTGCGGCGCCGGGGTGGGGGACGCGGTGGTGTCGTCACCGCCAACCCCGTCACCGAGGTGCTGCGCGACCTCGGCCTGGCCGGGACCCGCTCCCACACGAAGGCCGTGCCGTCGGTCTACCTCCACAACAGCGTCGAGGTGCGCCTCGCGGTGCTGCAGGGCCTGCTCGACACCGACGGCGGGCCCGTGCGCCAGCGCGGCCGCACGTGCCGGGTGCAGTACTGCACGACCTCCGAGCGGCTGCGCGACGACGTCGTGCAGCTCGTCCGCTCGCTCGGCGGCACCGCCTACGTGCGCACCCGACGGGCCGAGGGCCGTCGCCCGGGCCTGGCGAAGGGTCGGCCGGTCGCCTACCGCCGTGACGCGTTCGTCCTCGACATCCGCCTGCCCGCGGGCACGGAGCCGTTCCGGCTGGCCCGCAAGCGCGCGGCCTACGACGCGGACACCGGCGGCCGTCCCATGCGCTTCGTCGACTCCATCGAGCCGGCCGGCGTCCGGGACACCGTCTGCATCCAGGTCGCAGCGGCGGACTCGCTGTACGTGACGGACGACCACCTCGTCACCCACAACACGCTCAACGACTCGTTCATCATCCTCGACGAGGCGCAGAACACCTCGCCGGAGCAGATGAAGATGTTCCTCACCCGCCTCGGCTTCGACTCCAAGATGGTCGTCACCGGCGACATCACGCAGGTCGACCTGCCGAGCGGGACGGCCTCGGGCCTGCGGGTGGTCCGCGACATCCTCGGCGACGTCGACGACATCCACTTCTCCTACCTCGACAAGACCGACGTGGTCCGGCACCGGCTGATCGGTGAGATCGTCGACGCCTACGACCGCTTCGACCGGTCGAGCGGCTCGGAGGCCCCGTCCCGGCGGGAGCGCCGCGCGTGATCGACGTCGCCAACGAGTCCGGGACCGTGATCGAGGACCTCGACGAGCACGAGCTCGCCGAGTGCGCCCGCTTCGTGCTCGACGCCATGCACGTGCACCCGCAGGCGGAGATGTCGGTGGTCCTCGTCGACGAGGCGGCGATGGCCGCCCTGCACGAGCGGTGGCTGGACCTGCCCGGCCCGACCGACGTCATGAGCTTCCCGATGGACGAGCTGCGCCCGGGTCGTGCGGGCGCGCCGGCCGGGCCCGGCATGGTCGGCGACGTCGTGCTGTGCCCGCAGGTCGCGGCCCGGCAGGCGGAGGCCGCCGGCCACCCCGCCTCGCAGGAGGCGCTGCTGCTCACCGTCCACGGCACGCTGCACCTGCTCGGCTACGACCACGCCGAGCCGGAGGAGGAGCGGGAGATGTTCGCGCTGCAGCGCCGGCTCCTGCTGGAGTTCCTCGCCCGGCCGGGAGCGGCACCGGGGGGCGGGGCGTGAGCGACGCCGCGACCGACACCGTCGTGCTCCTCGTGGTGGGCGCGCTGCTCGTGCTGCTCGCCGCGTACGCCTCGGCGCTGGAGTCCTCGCTCGCCCGGGTGACCCGCGGGCGAGCCGAGGACCTGCGCCTCGCCGGCCGCCGCGGTGCGGACCGCCTCGAGCGGCTGCTCGAGGACACCCCCGGCACCGTCAACACGGCCACGTTCGTGCGGGTGGTCCTGGAGACCGCGGCCGTGTCCGCGCTCGTCGTCGCCCTCACCCGGGTGGGCCCGGACTGGCTCGCCGTGGTGCTCGGCGGGACGGCCGTCGCCGCCCTCACGTTCGTGCTCGTCGGTGCCGCCGGGCGGACGGTCGGGCACCAGCACGCGGAGGCGGTCGCCCTCGCCGGCGCCGGGCTGCTCGCGCGCACACAGCTCGTCGCGGGGCCGCTCGTGCGCCTGCTCGTCGGGCTCGCGCGGGTCGTCGTGCCCGGCCGCGGCCTGCCGTCGGGACCGTTCGCCACCGAGGCGGAGCTGCTGGAGTTCGTCGAGCAGGCCGAGGCCGACGCCGTCATCGAGCGCGGCGAGAGCCTCATGCTGCAGCGGGTCGTGCACCTCGGCGACACCGTCGCGCGGGAGGTCATGGTGCCCCGGCCCGACATGGTGACCCTGGAGACCGGGACGGACCTCGAGCGGGCGCTGCGGCTGCACCTGCGCTCCGGCTTCAGCCGCGTGCCGGTCGTCGGCCGGGACGCCGACGACGTCGTGGGTGTCTCCTACCTCAAGGACGTCGCCGCCCGGCTGCAGGAGCAGCGCCGCCTCGCGGCCCGCAACGGGGGCGTCGGGCCGGACGTCGACGGCGCGGCGACCGTCGCCGACGACGTCATGCGCGCCGCGGTCTTCGTGCCGGAGTCCAAGCCGGCCGACGACCTGCTGCGCGAGATGCAGGCCGGCTCGGTCCACCTCGCCGTCGTCATCGACGAGTACGGCGGCGTGGCGGGGCTCGTGACGATCGAGGACCTGCTCGAGGAGATCGTCGGGCAGATCTCCGACGAGTACGACGTCGAGCAGCGCGAGACCGAGCAGCTCGCCGAGGACCGGTGGCGGCTCAGCGCCCGCACGCACCTCATGGCGCTGTCGGAGACGACCGGGCGCGACGTGGAGGACGACGAGGTCGACACCGTCGCGGGCCTGCTGACCAAGCACCTCGGCCGGGTGCCGATCCGCGGCAGCAGCGCGGAGGTCGCCGGGCTGCGGATCACGGCCGACCGGCGCGGCCGGCGCAACCGCCTGCTCACGGTCATCGTCGAGCGGCTGCCCGAGCCGCAGGACGACGACGGCGGCGACGACGAGCCGGAGGAGGCCCGCGGCGGCGGGCGCCGCCGCGAGGAGCGGACGGGGGCCGAGCGTGGCTGAGGCGGCACCCGGCCCGGAGGACGCGAAGCTCCTCGTCCTGGCCCGGTCGGCGGCCGCGCGGACGGGCGGTGCGGGCGCCGCCGTCCGCGACGACATCGGCCGGACGTACCTCGCCGGGACCGTCGCCGTGGCCTCGCTCCGGCTCAGCGCGCTGCAGGCCGCCGTCGCGCAGGCCGTCGGCAGCGGCGTCACCCGGCTGGAGGCGGTCGCCCTCGTCGGCGAGCGCGCCGACGGCGAGGCGACCGCGGAGCTGCTCGCGGCCCTCGGTCACCCCGTCGTGCTCGACGACGCGGCCGGGGGCGCGACGTGAGCGCGGGCACGGCCGACGGCAGCGCGTGGCCCGAGGGCTACCGCTCCGGTTTCGCCTGCCTCGTCGGACGCCCGAACGTCGGCAAGTCGACGCTGCTCAACGCCCTCGTGGGGGAGAAGGTCGCGATCACGAGCGCGAAGCCGCAGACGACGCGTCGCGCCATCCGCGGCGTGGTCCGCCGGTTCACCCCCGACGGCGCGCCCGCCGAGCTGGTCCTCGTCGACACCCCCGGGGTGCACCGCCCGCGCACGCTGCTGGGGGAGCGGCTCAACGACCTCGTCCGCGACAGCATCGCCGAGGTCGACGTCGTCGCGCTGTGCCTGCCCGCCGACGGTCCCGTCGGCCCCGGCGACCGCCGGCTCGCGGAGCAGGTGGCGGCCGCCGTGGAGGGTCGGCGGCGCACGAAGGTCGTCGTGGCAGTCACCCGCACGGACCTCGCCGGGGGCGACGACGTCCCGCAGCGGCTGCTGCAGGCGCAGCAGCTCGCGGCGGAGACCGGCCTCGACGTCGCCGACTTCGTCCCGACCTCCGGGGCGCGGGGCGACGGCGTCGCGACGCTGTCCGACGTGCTCGTCTCGCACCTGCCCGAGGGCCCGCCGCTGTTCCCCGAGGAGCAGACCCACGACGTGCCCGTCGACGTCCTCATCGCCGAGCTCGTCCGCGAGGCCGCGCTCGACGGGGTGCGCGACGAGCTGCCGCACTCCCTCGCCGTCGTCACCGAGGAGGTCGTGCCGCGCGAGGACCGCGACGCCGACCGGCCCCTGACCGACGTGTTCGTCCACGTCTTCGTGGAGCGGGACTCGCAGAAGGCGATCGTCATCGGACGCGGCGGCAGCCGGCTCAAGGACGTCGGCACGCGCGCCCGCCGCGGCATCGAGGGCGTCCTCGGCACCCGGGTGCACCTCGACCTGCGGGTCAAGGTGGCCAAGGACTGGCAGCGCGACCCCAAGCAGCTGCGCCGCCTCGGCTTCTGAGGCGCCGCCGCTGACGCGCCGCCGCTGACGCGGCCCGGGGCAGCGGCTCATGCACCGTGCCGCACGGGGCACGGGGAGGGCATGAAGGCACTCACCTGGCACGGCACCCGCGACGTCCGCGTCGACGAGGTCCCCGACCCCGCGATCCTCGAGCCCACCGACGCGGTCGTCCGCATCACGAGCACCGGCCTGTGCGGCTCCGACCTGCACCTGTACGAGGTGCTCGGACCGTTCCTCGACGTCGGCGACGTCCTCGGTCACGAGCCCATGGGCGTGGTGGAGGAGGTCGGCCCGGGCGTCACGTCGCTGCGGCCCGGGCAGCGCGTCGTCGTCCCGTTCAACGTCTCGTGCGGCACGTGCCACATGTGCGACGTCGGCCTGCACTCCCAGTGCGAGACCACGCAGAACCGCGAGGACGGGACCGGTGCGTCCCTCTTCGGCTACACCAAGCTGTACGGGCAGGTCCCCGGCGGGCAGGCGGAGTACCTGCGGGTGCCGTTCGCCGACACCCTGCCGGTCCCGGTGCCCGACGGCCCGCCCGACGACCGCTTCGTCTACCTGTCCGACGTGCTGCCGACCGCGTGGCAGGCCGTCGAGTACGCCGGCGTCGAGCCCGGGTCGACGGTCGTCGTCCTCGGCCTCGGGCCGATCGGCGACATGGCCGCGCGCATCGCGATCCACCGCGGCGCCGGCCAGGTCATCGGCATCGACCTCGTGCCGGAGCGCCTCGAGCGCGCGCGGCGCCGGGGTGTCACCGCGCTCGCCCTGGACGACGACGTCGTCGAGGCGGTGCAGGCCATGACGGACGGGCGCGGCCCGCACGCGGTCATCGACGCGGTCGGCCTGGAGGCGCACGGCTCGCCGGGTGCGCAGGCCGCCCACACCGCGACGCGCCTGCTGCCGGACGCCCTCGCGTCGAAGTTCATGCGCAAGGCGGGTGTCGACCGCCTCCACGCGCTCCACCTCGCCATCGAGCTCGTGCGACGTGGCGGCACGATCTCGCTGTCCGGCGTGTACGCGGGGGCGGCGGACCCGCTGCCCATGTTCACGCTGTTCGACAAGCAGGTGACGCTGCGGATGGGCCAGGCGAACGTCCACCGGTGGGTGCCGGACATCCTCCCGCTGCTGACCGACGAGGACCCGCTGGGCGTCGACGACTTCGCGACGCACCGGCTGCCCCTGTCGCACGCCCCGGACGCCTACGCCCAGTTCCAGAAGAAGGAGGAGGGCACCGTCAAGGTGCTCTTCCAGCCCTGACGAGCGCGCCGGCGCGCCCCTGGCGCGGCCGGCGCCCGCCCGGCGGCCGGTCGCCTGACCCCGCGGGGGCGCGTCCGGCCGCAGGGCCGGGCCAGGCGGCGACGCAGCAGCCGACGACGCCGCCCCGGCGCCGGGTGTGAGCCGCCGCGGACGGGGTAGACCACACGCATGTCGACTGCCAGCGGAGCGGACCGGCCCACCTCGACCGACGTGGGGACGAGGAGCGAGATCGCCCAGGCGCTGGGCAAGGAGGTGTACCCGGCCGACCGCGACCGGCTGGTGGCGGTCGCCACCGGCCACGACGCGTCCGACCGGGTGCTCGACCTCCTGAGGGGGCTGCCCGAGGGCCGCGTCTTCGACAACGTCCAGGAGGTCGCGGTGGCGGCCGGGGTCGCGAGCAGCGACCCGGAGGGCGCCGGGGCGGACTGATGTCCACCACGCGCGACCGCGCGGACCTGCAGGTGCTCGCCGAGCCGCCGACGTTGACGGACCTGGCGGAGCTGGTGCGCCTGGTGGCGGCGACGCCCGGGCTGCACGTGCCGCGCGGCCGGCTCCGGCCCGCCCGCGGGGGCGGGGTCCACGACGACGTCTCCGGCTGCGTGCTGCCCGGGGTGCCCGCTCTGCGGCTCACGCCCGAGCCGTGGTGGCCCGGTGCGGTCGTGGACTGGGTCGCGCGCCAGGTCGCGCACCGCCCCGAGCCCGCAGGCGGCCCCGAGCCGCACGCGGTACCTCAGCCCGCGCCGCGCCCCGCGCCCGCGGCCGGCCCCGGTGGCGGCACGGCCGTCGTGCGCGGGTCCGTCGCGGGCCGGGGATGGGACGGCGAGCCGCTGCTCGCGGGCGTCGAGGTCGTGGCGCTGCTGTCCCCGGAGGTCGTGGCCGGGGCCCGCCGCCACCACGCCCGCGCGTCGAGCGGGTGCTGGCCGGCGCCGCAGGGCGACGTCGACTGGATCGTGCTGGCCTGACTGTGACGGTCTGGTCGCCGGCCTGACCGGCGCGGGACACCCTCATGTCCCCGCCTCACCTCACGGCAGGGTGCCCGGCGGCAGGAGCTTGTGCGTGCCGTCGCACCAGGGGGCGCGCGTGCTGCGCTCGCAGCGGCACACCGCGACCGTCCGGCGGCTGGTCGGGACGTGCGTGCCGTCCGGCGTCACGACGCCCGCCGCGCCGCTCACCAGCACCGGGCCGTCCGGGCACACCCGCACCCGCAGCCGCGCCCCGTCGGCGGGCACGACGTCGACGGGCGCGGCCTCGACGGGCACGGCGTCGAGGGAGACCTCGTCGGCGTCGTCGGTGTCGTCGGCGTCGACGGCCTCGGTCGCGCGGTCGGCGGTGACGGCGGCGTCGCGGGGCGTGCAGCGGGCGGTGGTGTCGGTCACCGTCGTGCCCTACCCGGGCGCGCGGGCCCCCACACCCGGCCACGCACGCGCGCGCGGTTTGGCGCCCCCGCCGGAGGGGCAGGAGCCCTGGCATGGACCTGACACCACGCGGGCCTCTCACGGCCGCCCTGCTGCCGGCGCTGGCGGCCCCCCTGCACCCCCTGCCCCACCTGCCCCGGCTCGCCGCGGACGCCGTCAGCGGGACGGCCGGGCGGACCGGCGGCGGCACGGGCGCCGACACGGTCGTCGACGAGGACGTCCAGCTCGCCCTCTACCTGCTGTACGAGCTGCACTACGGCCTGCCCGACGCCGACCCGCGCTGGGAGTGGGCAGCCGACGTGCTCGCGGCGCGGGCCGTGCTCGAGGACGCCTTCGAGGCGGACCTGAGGCGGCGCTGGGCGCAGCCGGTGCCGGACCGGCCCGTGGCGGACGTGCTGTTCGAGATGACCGCCGAGGCGGCGCGGCCGGGCCGGGGCAGCCTCGCCGCGCACGTCGCGCGCCGGGCCACGCGCGAGGAGGTGCGGGAGCTGCTCGTCCTGCGGTCGGTGTACCAGCTCAAGGAGGCCGACCCCCACACGTGGGCCCTGCCGCGGCTGCGGGGACGCGCCAAGGCCGCGCTCGTCGACATCCAGTGCGACGAGTACGGCGGCGGGGACCCCGAGCGCATGCACCAGGTGCTGTTCGCCACCACGATGCGAGGGCTCGGGCTGGACGACACGCCCAACGCCTACCTCGACGCCGTCCCGGCCCCCGTGCTGGCCGGGGTGAACGCCATCTCGCTGTTCGGCCTGCACCGGCGGCTCGTCGGGGCGCTGTGCGGCCACCTCGCCGCCTTCGAGATGACGTCGTCGCTGCCGGCCCGCCGCTGGGTGACCGGCCTGCAGCGGCTGCAGGTGCCGGCGGAGGCGGTCGTCTTCTTCGACGAGCACGTCGAGGCCGACGCCGTCCACGAGCAGGTCGCGGCCCACGACCTGTGCGGGGCGCTGGTCGAGGACGACCCGCTCGCGCACGCCGACGTGCTGCTAGGCGCGGCGGTGTGCCTCGGCCTCGACGACCTCGTGGGCACGGGCGCGCTCAGCTGCTGGGAGCAGGGGCGCAGCGCCCTGCGGGTGCCCGAGCTCGTCGCCTGACGGGCGCGAGATCGACATCTCGGACGTAACAGGCGCATAACGGGCGGCCGTTCGGGGTAGTGCCCCCCTGACCGAAGGACCCGAGCACCGAGCAGCAGGAGGTATCCCGTGAACCAGTCGGTGCAGGACACGGCGCACGGCGCCGCGGACACCGCGAAGGACAAGGTGCGTGAGGTGTCCTCCCAGGCGGGGGGCGCCGCACGCGAGCAGGTGGACAGCCGCTCCACCCAGGCGGGCGAGCAGATGCAGGACCGCGCGGACGCGCTCCACGACGTGGGCGACCAGATGCGCGAGCGGGGCGACGACACCATCGCCCAGGTGGTCGACCGGCTCGCCTCCTACAGCGAGCAGGCGGCGCGCTACCTGCGGGACGCCGACTCCGACCGCATCATCGGCGACGCCGAGCACTTCGCGCGCCGGCAGCCGTGGGCCGTGGCGGCCGGCGGTCTCGTCGTCGGCTTCGCGGCCTCGCGCATCGTGCGGGCGGCGGCGGAGCGCCGCTCGGGCAACCGCCCCGAGCTGGGCGGGAACGGCTACGGCAGCGGCTACGGCACAGGCGACGGCTACCGCACCGGTACCGGGTACGGCACCGGCAGCGGGTACGGCACCGGCAGCGGGTACCGCGCCGGGAGCGCGTACGGCGAGGCCGGCCGCGACGAGATCGACCTCACCCGCCGCTACGGCACGAGCGGGGGCGACGCGCCCGACTCGACCGGCTACACGACCGGCGCGTCGCTCGGCTCGACGGGCTACGGCTCGGGCTACGGCTCGACGACGGGCTACGGGGTCACCGGTACGACGGGCACGACCGGCACGACGGGGGCGTACGGCTCCGCCGGGACCGCCGCGGGCTCCGTCGCCCCCGACCCGCCCGGGCACGACGCGCCCTCGCGCGAGACCGGCCCCGGCAGCACCCCCGGCGTGCCGTCCTCCGACCCGGCGCCGCTGGGCGACCCCGGCCCCAACGGCCCGCCGAGCACGGACCCCGAGGGCGACCCGGAGGCGGGCCGTGTCGGGCGCTGACCGCACGACCGGCGCGTACGCCGGGTCCGTCTCCGACGGGCCCACCGGCGCGACCGGCCACACCCGCGAGGAGCTGCGGCACGAGTCGTTCGGACAGCTGCTGAGCGGCCTGGCCACCGACGTCTCGACCCTCGTCAAGCAGGAGATCGAGCTGGCCAAGGTCGAGACCTCGGCCAAGGCGAAGCGGGCGGGCAAGGGCGCGGGCATGCTCGCCGGCGCCGGCGTCGCGGGCCTGCTCCTCCTCATGAGCGTGACCGCCCTGCTGGTCGTGGTCGTGGACGCGTTCGCCCCGCTGTGGGTGGCCGTCCTCGTCGCGGTCGTGCTGTGGGCGGTGGTCGCGGCCGTGCTGGCCGCGGCCGGCCGCAAGGCGCTCAAGGAGGCCGCACCCCCCGTACCGGAGCAGACCGTCGAGACAGTGAAGGAGGACGTGCAGTGGGCGAAGAACCCGACGAGATCCGCGCGGACATAGAGGAGACCCGTGCCCGGATGGGCGAGCGGGCCGACGCCCTGGCCTACAAGGCCGACGTCCCCGCCCGAAGCCGGGAGAAGGTCCACGACGTGACCGAGCGCATCAAGGAGAAGGTGACAGGCATGACGCACAGCGCGAGCGACTCCACGTCCTCGGCCGCCGGCTCGGTCGGCGACCGGGCCCACGCCGTCGGCGACCGGGCCCACGACCTCGCGGGCGGGGCACGCGACCGCGCCCACGACGCGGGCCACCGCGTCGGTGACGGCGCACAGCGCGCGAAGGGGCTCGCGGAGTCCAACCCGATCGGCCTGGCCCTCGGTGCGGTGGCTGCAGGGTTCATCGCCGGGCTCCTCGTCCCCGTCAGCCGGTTCGAGCACGAGCACCTCGGCCAGGCCGCCGACACGCTGCGCGAGAAGGCGCAGGAGGTCGGCCAGGAGGCCACCGACCGCGCCCGCTCCGCGGCGCACGCCGCGGAGGACGCGGTCAAGGAGGAGGTCTCCTCCGGCTCGTCCTGACGGACCGAGCCGGAGCCGGTCCCACGACGGCCGCCGACCCCAGCGGGTCGGCGGCCGTCGTCGTCCGGTGTGCCGTCGGCGGGCCTGGTGGCTCAGCCGCCCGCCGGGCAGTCGCGCACCGCCTCGGCTGGGAAGTCGGGGACGGGCCGGGCGGCGGCCTGCGCCGCGGTGGTGGCCGGGCCGTTCTCCCGCACGTCCTCGATGAGCCAGTCCATCTCGTCGATCTCGCGACGCTGCGCCTCGCTGATCTCCACCGCGAGCTCGCAGACCCGGACGTCGACGATGTCCGCCCGCTCCGAGCGCGTGATGGCGAGGGAGTGGTGGGGGATCATCGCGCTCATCCAGCTCGTGCCGTCGACCGTCGCCTGGCTGCGGTCCAGCGCGACGCCGCCGCCGAGCAGCAGGAGGCTCGCCACGACGAGCGCGACGTTGCCCTTGGCGCTGCGGTACATGGAGTGCATCCACGCGAGCATGACCAGGCCCATCGTGCCGCCCATGGTGAGCGCCATGAACAGCCGGCTCTCGCTCCAGCGCACGTGCGACCACTCGTAGGTCGCGGCGTACATGGTCGCGTACATCACGACCATGCCGGTGAGGATCATCGCGGCGAAACGCAGGTACGTGCGCGTCTGTCCGCCGCCGCCGCCGTCGTCGTCGTCCCGACCCGGTCGGTCGCCGGGCGCCTGCTCCTCGTGCGTCCGCCGGTCGGTGTGCCGGTCGGCGTGCTCGTCCGTGTGCTCGTCCGTGTGCTCGTCCACGGCTCGTCGCCTCCTCGGGGGTAGGGGGTGGTGCTCGACCCCTACCCGCGGTCGGGCGCAGGACACGGCGAGACGACCGCGCCCGGGGCGACGGCCCGGTGTACGGTCGAAGCGTGCGCCGGGCAGCCCTCCTCCTTCGCTGCCGCGCCGGGGCCCACTGACAGGTCGGCCGCCCCGTCGCGGAGGATGCCCCCTGCCGGCCGTCAGCAGTGACACAGCCGAGGAGAGCACCGTGACGAGCACGACCCCGCGCACCCGCGCGCACATCCACCCCCAGCAGCCCTCGGGCATGCCGGCCCACCGCTACCTGCCGTTCCACGAGCAGCTGCGCGTCGAGCTGCCGGACCGCACGTGGCCGCAGCAGCGCATCGAGCAGGCGCCGCGCTGGTGCGCGGTCGACCTGCGCGACGGCAACCAGGCCCTCATCGACCCGATGAACGTCGAGCGCAAGATGCGCATGTTCGACCTGCTCGTGCGCATGGGCTACAAGGAGATCGAGGTCGGGTTCCCCTCGGCGAGCCAGACCGACTTCGACTTCGTCCGCGCCCTCGTGGAGACGGGGCGGATCCCCGACGACGTCACCATCCAGGTGCTCACGCAGGCGCGCGACCACCTCATCGCCCGCACCTACGAGTCCCTGCGCGGCGCGAAGCAGGCGATCGTGCACTTCTACAACTCGACGTCGACGCTGCAGCGGCGCGTCGTGTTCGGCCTCGACATGGACGGCATCGCCGACATCGCGACCTCCGCCGCGCGGCTGTGCAAGAAGTACGCCGAGGAGATGGGCGACACCCACATCCGCTTCGAGTACTCCCCGGAGTCCTACACCGGCACGGAGCTGGAGTTCGCCGCCCGGGTGTGCAACGAGGTGGCCGAGGTCATCGAGCCGACGCCCGAGGACCCGCTCATCGTCAACCTCCCCGCGACGGTCGAGATGTCGACGCCCAACGTGTACGCGGACTCCATCGAGTGGATGCACCGCAACCTCGCCGGTCGCGACGCCCTCGTGCTGAGCCTGCACCCGCACAACGACCGGGGGACGGGCGTCGCCGCGGCCGAGCTCGGCCTCATGGCCGGGGCCGACCGCGTCGAGGGCTGCCTGTTCGGCAACGGCGAGCGCACCGGCAACGTCGACCTCGTCACGCTCGGGCTCAACCTGTTCAGCCAGGGCGTCGACCCGGAGATCGACTTCTCCGACATCGACGACATCCGCCGGACCGTCGAGCACTGCAACCAGCTGCCGGTGCACGAGCGGCACCCGTACGGCGGCGACCTCGTCTTCACGGCCTTCTCCGGCTCCCACCAGGACGCCATCAAGAAGGGCTTCGACCACCTCGAGCGCGACGCGCGGGAGGCGGGCACGCCCGTCGAGCAGTTCACGTGGGCCGTGCCGTACCTGCCGGTCGACCCCAAGGACGTCGGTCGCAGTTACGAGGCCGTGATCCGCGTCAACAGCCAGTCCGGCAAGGGCGGCGTCGCCTACCTCATGAAGTCCGAGCACCACCTCGACCTGCCCCGGCGGCTGCAGATCGAGCTGTCGCACGCCGTGCAGCTGCGCGCCGACCTCGGCGGCGGCGAGATCACCCCGTCGGAGCTGTGGGACGTCTTCGTCGACGAGTACCTGCCCGCGGGGGAGGCGCGCCCCCGCTGGGGCCGGTTCGAGCTGCGGTCCTCCGAGGTGCGCGGCGGGGTCGGCGACACCGACTCGCTGCGGGTCGTGCTGCGCGACGAGCAGCGCGAGGTCGCCCTCGACGGCACGGGCAACGGCCCGATCGCCGCTTTCACCACCGCGCTCGCGCAGGTCGGCGTCGACGTGCGCGTGCTCGACTACGCCGAGCACGCGATGAGCGCCGGGGGCGACGCGACCGCGGCCGCGTACGTCGAGTGCGCGGTCGGCGGGCAGGTGCTGTGGGGCGTCGGCATCGACCCCAACATCGTGACGGCCTCGCTCAAGGCCGTCGTGTCGGCGGTCAACCGCGCCCTGCGCTAGGTCCTGCGCCTCGCGTCCCGGCCCACGGGGCACACTGTGCCCCGTGGGTCTGTACCGGGACAGCGGCGTCGTGCTGCGCAGCCACCTCCTCGGTGAGGCCGACAAGATCCTCACCGTCCTCACCCACGGCAACGGCCTCGTGCGGGCCGTGGCCAAGGGCGTGCGCCGCACCCGCTCGAAGTTCGGCGCGCGCCTGGAGCCCATGTCGCACGTCGACCTGCAGCTGCACACCGGCCGCTCGCTCGACGTCGTCACGCAGGTGGAGACGCTGCACGCCTTCGGCCAGCACGTCGCCTCGGACTACGCCCGCTACACCGCGGGCACGGCCGTGCTGGAGACGGCGCTGCGGCTGCTGCCGGTGGAGCGGGAGCCGTCCCCGCAGCTGTACCAGCTGCTCGTCGGCGCCCTGCACGCGCTCACGGTGACCCGCCGCGACCCCGTCCTCGTGCTCGACGCGTTCGCCCTGCGCGCGCTGGCGACCGCCGGCTACGCGCCCGGGTTCGACGCGTGCACCCGCTGCGGCGCCGAGGGCCCGCACACCGCCGTCGCGGTCGACGCGGGCGGCGCGGTGTGCCCGCTGTGCCGTCCGCCGGGCTCCGCGCAGGTGCCGCCGGAGTCGATGCTGCTGCTCGGTGCCCTGCTGAGCGGGGACTGGGACGGTGCGGAGGCCACCGAGACGTGGGCGCGGCGGCGGGCGAGCGGTGTCGTGACGGCGCTCCTGCAGTGGCACCTGGAGACCGGCGTCCGGAGCCTGCGGCTGGTGGAGCGCGCGTGAGCCCCACCGCACCCCCGCCGCACCCGAGCGGCGAGCGGCCGCCGGCCATCCCGCCCGCGCTCGTCCCCGGCCACGTCGCGGTCGTCATGGACGGCAACGGCCGCTGGGCCAACGCGCGCGGGCTGCCGCGCACGAAGGGCCACGAGGCGGGGGAGGCGGCGCTGCTCGACGTCGTCGCCGGGGCGATCGAGCTCGGCGTCCGCCACGTGTCGGCCTACGCGTTCAGCACCGAGAACTGGAAGCGCTCGCCCGACGAGGTCGCCTTCCTCATGGGCTTCAACCGCGACGTCATCCGCCGGCGCCGCGACCAGATGCACTCCTGGGGGGTGCGGGTGCGGTGGGCCGGGCGCCGCCCGCGCCTGTGGCGCAGCGTCGTCACCGAGCTGGAGCGCGCGGAGGAGCTCACGCGCGACAACGACGTCTGCACGCTCACCATGTGCGTGAACTACGGCGGCCGTGCGGAGATCGCCGACGCCGCCGCGGCCCTGGCCCGCGAGGTCCGCGACGGGCGCCTGGACCCGAAGGACGTCGACGAGGCCGCCCTCGCCGCCCACCTCGACGAGCCGGACCTGCCGGACGTCGACCTGTTCTGGCGCGTGTCCGGGGAAATGAGAACGAGTAACTTCTTGCTCTGGCAGTCGGCCTACGCTGAGCTCGTGTTCACCGACGAGCTGTGGCCCGACGTCGACCGTCGCAGCCTGTGGCGGGCGTGCGAGCTGTACGCGCGCCGCGACCGCCGGTGGGGCGGAGCGGTCGACGCGGTGGGGGAGGCCCGGACATGAGGCGGACGGCGTGAGCACGCAGGAACCGGCGGCCACGGCGACGGAGCCGCTGCACGCGGGTCACCACGGCCGGGACCACGACCACGACCACGACCACGACGACGGGGCCGGTGACGACGGCGGTCGTCCGGCGGGGCGCTGGTCGCTCGGCGACGACGGCATCGTCGGGGCCGCCCTCATCACGGCCGCCTTCGTCGGGGTGCTGCTGCTGCGCGAGCCGATCGCGGCGCTGCTGGACCGGCCGGGCATCGCGACGTGGTCGACGGTCTTCGTCGCGCTCGTCGTGCAGGCCGTGCCCTTCCTCGTCTTCGGCGTGCTGCTGTCCGCGCTGCTCGTCGTCTACGTGCCGCAGCGGTGGATCACCGCGGCGGTGCCTCGGCGCAGCGTGCCCGCCATCGGGGTCGCGGGGCTGTCCGGGGCGGTGCTGCCCGGGTGCGAGTGCGCGTCGGTGCCGCTGGCCGCGGGCCTCGTGCGCCGCGGGGTGCACCAGGCCGCGGCGCTCGCGTTCCTGCTGTCGGCGCCCGCCATCAACCCCGTCGTGCTCGTCGCCACCGCGGTCGCCTTCCCCGGCCGGCCCGAGGTCGTGCTCGCGCGCTTCGTCGCCTCGCTGACGGTGGCCGTCGTCGTCGCGCTCGTGTGGCTCCGCTTCGGGACGCCGGGCCTGCTGCGGCTGCCCGAGCGCGACGACGACGAGGACCAGCCGCGCTTCACCCGCTTCCGGGGCGCCCTGCAGCACGACATGCTCCACGCCGGCGGGTTCCTCGTGCTCGGCGCCGCCATCGCCGCGACGGTCAACGTGGCCGTGCCCACCCGCTGGATCGACGCGCTCGCCGACAACCTGTGGCTGTCGGTGCTCGCGATGGCGCTGCTCGCCGTCGCCGTCGCCATCTGCTCCGAGGCCGACGCCTTCGTGGCGGCGAGCTTCGCGCCGCTGCCCATGCCGGCGCTGCTGGCGTTCATGGTCGTCGGCCCGGCCGTCGACGTGAAGCTCGTCGCCATGCAGGCGGGCTGGTTCGGCCGCCGCTTCGCGGCGCGCTTCGCGCCGCTCACCTTCGTCGTCGCGGTCCTCGCGGCGCTCGTGGTCGGGGTGGTGCTGCTGTGACCCGGGCGATCGGGGCCGCCGTCATGATGATGCTCGGCGGGGCGTGCCTGCGCCTGGTGGTCGGGGGCGGCTACGTCGACTACGTCAAGGACCTCATGTACTGGCCGCTGCTGCTGAGCGGTGTCGTGCTCAGCGTGCTCGGGGCGGTCGGGCTGCTGCGGGAGACGTCGCCCGGGCGCGCCGCCCTCGCCTCGGCCGGCCACGCGGGGCACGGCCACGGGCACGGCGAGCCGCGTGTGGCGTGGCTGCTGCTGGTGCCGGTGCTCGCGGTCTACGTCGTGCCGCCGCCCGCCCTCGGCGCGGACAGCATCGACCGCTCCTCCGCGCGCGTCGCCGAGCCGCTCAGCCCGTACGGCCCGCTGCCCGAGGACGGGCCTGTCGCCCTGACGGTCCGGGAGTTCGTCGAGCGCGCCGTCTACGACACCTCCGGCGCCCTCGAGGACCGCGAGGTCGTGCTCACCGGCTTCGCGGTCCCCGCGGGGGAGGCGGCCCAGGGCGGGCCGTCGGCGGAGGAGGTGCCGGTCGGCGGTGCCGACGCGGCGTTCACCCTCGCCCGCGTCAGCATGTTCTGCTGCGCGGCCGACGGCTACGCCTTCACCGTCGACGTCACCGGCACCGACACCGCGCCCGCGCCCGACACGTGGCTGGAGGTCCGCGGCACGCTCGTGCCGATCGAGGGCGAGCCCGACCCGTACACCGTGCCGGTGCTCGACGCGAGCAGCGTGACGGTGGTGGAGCGGCCCGCGAACGTCTACGAGTAGCGACCGCCGGCGCGGGTGGTCAGGCGGTGCCGGGGTGGGCCGAGCACCGCGGGCAGGTGCCGGTCACCTCGACGGTGTGCGCGGCGTCGGTGTACCCGTGCTCGGCGGCCAGCCGTGACGCCCAGCGCTCGACCGCGCTGGACTCGACCTCGACGGTCGCGCCGCACACGCGGCACACGAGGTGGTGGTGGTGCCCGGTGCTGCACAGCCGGTAGAGCGCCTCGCCGTCCTCGCCGCGGCGGACGTCGACGCGCTCGTCGTCGCTCAGCTGCTGCAGCGAGCGGTAGACGGTCGCGAGGCCGACGCGCTCGCCGCCCTCGCGCATCGTGGCGTGCAGGTCCTGGGCGCTCACGAACTCCTCGGTGGCCTGCAGCGCGGCGACGACGGCCGCACGCTGCCGCGTGTTGCGGCGGGCGGGGGAGGCGGCCGGGGCGGTCGTGCTGCTCACGGCGCCAAGCCTGGCACGCCGTCCGGGTGCGGCTCGACGGGCTCACCCTCGCTGTCCGCGCCCTCGCCGGAGTGCTGGCGGGCGTCGGCGACGATGTGGGCGACGTGGTCGTCGGTGAGGACGTAGGCGACCTCGCGGCCCCGCCGCGTGCGGGCGACGAGGTCGGCGTCGCGCAGGATCCGCAGGTGCTGCGACACGAGCGGCTGCGGCAGGCCGAGGGAGTCGACGAGCTCGTGCACGCACATCTCGCGGTCGGTGAGCAGGGTGACGAGCGCGACCCGCACCGGCGAGCTGAGGGTGCGGAACAGCTCGCTGACGGCCTCGTAGCGCTCGATGACGCCCTGGTGGCCCAGGGGCGCCTCCGGGTCGGCGGGGACCTCCGCGGTGGCCGTCGGGGTACCGGTGCCGTCGTCCATCGTCGTCCTCCGCGCTCAGTGCTCGTCGTAGCCGACGCCGTGGTGGGTGAGGCGTGGCGCGTGGCGGTGCCCGTCGTGCAGGTAGTCGACGTGGTCGCGGTGCGGAACCGCCTCGTGCTCGCATCCCGGCCCGCCGTGGACGTGCTCGTCGTGGTGCACGTGGTCGTCGTGGCCGGCACCGTCCCGGCCGTGCCGGGCCCGGTTCACCCGGGCCCGCACCGCCGCCGTGCCGGCCGTCACCAGGGCGACGACGGCGAAGGCGCCGACGGCGAGCAGCACGATGGTCCCGCCCGAGGGCGTGTCGGCGTAGAAGGACACCGCCGTGCCGGTGAGGGAGGCGAGCAGCCCGGTCGCGACCGCCACGACGACGGTCTGGGCGAAGCTGCGGGCGACGAGCTGGGCGAGCGCGACCGGCACGACCATGAGGGCGCTGATGAGCAGCAGCCCGACCACGCGCATGCTGAGCACGACCGTCGCCGCCACGAGGACCGCGAGCACGACGTTGACCGCGAGCACCGGCAGGCCCGACGCCCGCGCGAACTCCTCGTCGTCGCTGACGGCGTACAGCGTCCGGCCCAGCACGAGCACCGCGACGGCGACGACCGCCGCGAGCCCCGCGAACAGCGCGAGGTCCGCGGTCGTCGTCGTGGTGATGGACCCGAACAGGTAGGCGACGAGGTTCGCGGCGCTGCCGTCGGGGGACAGGCTCACGAGCACGACGCCCGCGGCGATGCCGGCGTAGAAGAGCATCGCGAGGGCGAGGTCGCCGCTCGTCCGCCCTGTCGCGCGGACGAGCTCGAGCGCGACGGCGGCGAGCACGGCCGCGACGAGCGCGACCCAGGTGGGTGAGCCCCCCGTCAGCAGGGCCACGGCGACCCCGGCGAGAGCGACGTGACCGATGCCGTCACCGATGAGGCTGAGGCGCCGCTGCACGACGAAGACGCCGACCGTGGGGGCGACGCCGCCCACGAGCACGGCGGCGACGAGCGCCCGGCGCATGAAGTCGTAGTCGAGGAGGCTCAGCACCTCACACCGCCGTCCGGTCGGGTCGCCGCAGCCGG
Source organism: Aquipuribacter sp. SD81 (assembly GCF_037153975.1). Lineage (NCBI taxonomy): Bacteria > Bacillati > Actinomycetota > Actinomycetes > Micrococcales > Intrasporangiaceae > Aquipuribacter > Aquipuribacter sp. SD81. The sequence goes on along the minus strand of NZ_JBBAYJ010000026.1, from coordinate 16,873 downwards.
ACGTCCTCGACCACGCGGCCGCCGACGAGGGTGACGGCACGGTCCGGCACGTCCTGCAGCTCCGCGAGGTCGTGGGTGACGACGAGCAGCGCCCGCCCGCTCGCCTTGACACCGGCGAGCGTGGCGACGAGCTGCTCCGTGCTCGCCCGGTCCACGCCGACCGTCGGCTCGTCGAGCACGAGCAGGCAGGGGTCGGACACGAGCGCCCGCGCGATGAGCACCCGCCGCTGCTGGCCGCCGGACATCCGCGACAGCCGCTCGTGCGCGCGGTCGGCGAGCCCCACCTCGTCGAGCGCGCCGAGCACGCGAGCGCGGTCGCCGCGCCGCGGCGAACGCCAGAACCCGCGCGAGGCGAGGAGCCCGGAGGCGACGACCTCCGCCGCCGTGCTCGGCACGGCGCCGGAGACGCTGTGGCGCTGCGGCACGTAGCCGACGAGGCTCGCCGCGGCGGACGCGCCGTGCTCCACGTGCTCCCCGAGCACGTCGACGTGGCCCTCGAGCACGTCGGCGAGGCCGAGCACGCCCCGCACGAGCGTCGACTTGCCGGAGCCGTTGGCCCCGAGCAGGGCCACGGCCTCGCCGTCGGCGACCTCGAGGTCGGCGTCGCGGACGACGGGCCGACGGTCGTAGCCGACCGTCGCGTGCCGCACCGACAGCGCGGGGACGCTGCCGTCGCGCGCGACCCGGACGGCCGCCGACCGCGACGCGCTGGTCAGCGGCACGACTGGCCCGCGCGAACGGCCTCGGTGTTCGCCTCCATGACGCCAACGTAGTCCTGTGCCGCGGACTCCTCGGTGAGTCCCTCGACGGGGTCGAGGACCGCCGTCGTCACGCCCGCCTCCGCCGCGACGGTGTCGGCGACGCGCGAGGAGACCAGCGTCTCGGTGTAGACCGTCGAGACGCCGCTGTCCTCGACGAAGTCGGCGATCTCGCCGAGGGTGCGCGCGTCCGGCTCCTGGTCGGGCGTCAGGCCGTTGATGGGCCTGACCTCGAAGCCGTAGCGGTCGGCGAAGTACCCGAAGGCGTCGTGCGCGGTGACGAGCACCTCAACCTCGCAGTCCGCGAGGGCCGTGCGCATCCGCTCGTCCAGGCCGGCCAGCTCGTCCTGGAGGGCGGCGAGGTTGGTCGCGTACGTCTCCTCACCGGCCGGGTCGAGCTCGGTGAGCTCGGCCGCGACGAGGCCCGCCGCCTCGGCCACGTGCGTGGGGTCGGTCCAGAAGTGCGGGTCGGTGTCGCCGTGGTCGTGCTCGTCGGCGTGCTCGTCCTCGGCGTGCTCGTCCTCGGCGTGCTCGTCGGTGTGCTCGTCGTCGGTGTGCTCGTCGTCGGCGTGCTCGTGCTCCCCGGCGTCCTCCCCGTAGGGCCGGTCGGCGACCGGCGCGAGGTCGAGCGTCGGCACCCCGGCGCTGCCCGCCGCCTCGTCGACCGCCGGCTGGAAGCCGCCGAGCAGGACCAGCAGGTCCGTGTCCTGCAGCCCCGCCAGCGACTGCGGGCTCAGCTCGAGGTCGTGCGCCTCCACCCCGGGCGGGGTCAGCGCGGTGACCTCGACCCGGTCGCCGCCGACCTGCTCGGTGACGTACTGCAGCGGGTAGAACGCGGCCGTCACCGCGAGCGACGAGCCGGCCTCGCCGGCCGGTGCCGCAGTGGAGGTCGCCGCCCGGGAGGCCTCCTCCGCGGCGACCGCGTCGGCGACGTCGAGCGGCGCGGCGTCCTGGGTGCCGTCGTCGGCCCCGCCGCACGCGGCGAGGACGAGAGCGGACGCGGCGACGCCGCCGAGCAGGGTCACCGGACGGGAGAGGCGCATGCGTCCGATTGTGAGAATCGTTCGCCACGAGGACAACTGCGCGGGTGCGCATCGGACCACCTGTGCCCGCGCCCGGCGTAGCGTCGGGGCGTGCTCGCCGTCACCCGTTACCGCGTCCCGGACTCCGAGTCGCCGCAGTTCCTCGAGCGCGCCCGCACGGCCCTCGCCGTGCTCGCCGCCCGGCCCGGCCACGTGCACGGTGTCGTCGGGCGCTCCACCGACGAGCCCGACCTGTGGACCCTCACGACGTGGTGGGACTCGGTCGGCGCCTACCGGCGGGCGCTGGGCTCCTACGAGGTCAAGCTGCACGCGCACCCGCTCATGTACCTCGCCGTCGACGAGCCGTCGGCGTTCGAGCCGCTCGTGGAGTCCGGACCGGGCGGCGCGCTGCGGGAGCGGGGGAGCGACCGGGCCGCCGACGCCGACACCATCGGCCTGGGCGACGACAAGGTCTGAGCACCGGTCCTCGTGTGCGGCGGCCCGCACGCGACCCCCTAGCCTTGCCGTGCTCGCCGACACCCCAGCCGGACGGAGAACCGACATGGCAGCGAAGGCATCCAGCCGCATCGACGACGTCGTCAGCCTCAGCAAGCGCCGGGGGTTCGTCTACCCCAGCGGCGAGATCTACGGCGGCACCCGCTCCGCGTGGGACTACGGCCCCCTCGGCGTCGAGCTCAAGGAGAACGTGAAGCGCCAGTGGTGGCGCTACATGGTGACGAGCCGCGAGGACGTCGTCGGCCTCGACTCCTCCGTCATCCTGCCGCGCCAGGTGTGGGTCGCCTCCGGCCACGTCGGCGCCTTCACCGACCCGCTCACGGAGTGCCAGAGCTGCCACAAGCGCTTCCGCGCCGACCAGCTGCTGGAGGAGTTCGAGGAGAAGAAGGGCCGGGCGCCCGAGAACGGCCTCGCCGACATCGCGTGCGCCAACTGCGGCACCCGCGGGCAGTGGACGGAGCCGCGCGACTTCAACGGCCTGCTGCGGACCTACCTCGGCCCGGTCGAGGACGAGTCGGGGCTGCACTACCTGCGCCCCGAGACCGCGCAGGGCATCTTCGTCAACTTCGCCAACGTCATGGGCTCGGCGCGCAAGAAGCCGCCGTTCGGCATCGGCCAGGTCGGCAAGTCGTTCCGCAACGAGATCACCCCCGGCAACTTCATCTTCCGCACCCGCGAGTTCGAGCAGATGGAGATGGAGTTCTTCGTCGCCCCCGGCACCGACGAGGAGTGGCACCAGTACTGGATCGACCACCGGACCGACTGGTACGTCGACCTCGGCATCGACCGCGACAACCTCCGTCACTACGAGCACCCGAAGGAGAAGCTGTCGCACTACTCGAAGCGAACCGTCGACATCGAGTACCGCTTCGGCTTCAGCGGCAGCGAGTGGGGCGAGCTGGAGGGCGTCGCGAACCGCACCGACTTCGACCTGACGACGCACTCGCAGCACTCGGGCCAGGACCTGTCGTACTTCGACCAGACCACGAACGAGCGCTGGGTGCCGTACGTCATCGAGCCCGCAGCGGGTGTCGGCCGGCCGATGATGGCGTTCCTGCTCGAGGCGTACACCGTCGACGAGGCGCCGAACGCCAAGGGAGGCGTCGACCAGCGCGTCGTGCTCAGGCTCGACCGCCGGCTCGCGCCGGTCAAGGTCGCCGTCCTGCCGCTGTCGCGCAACGCAGACCTCTCGCCCAAGGCGAAGGACCTCGCGACCGCCCTGCGGAAGCACTGGAACGTCGAGTTCGACGACGCCGGGGCGATCGGGCGGCGCTACCGCCGCCAGGACGAGATCGGTACGCCGTTCTGCGTGACGGTCGACTTCGACACCCTCGAGGACCAGGCCGTCACCGTCCGCGAACGCGACACGATGACGCAGGAGCGCATCGGGCTCGACGCCATCGAGGGCTGGCTGGCCGCCCGGCTCGTCGGCTGCTGAGCTCCCGCGCACCGTCGGCCCCAGCAGTTCAGGGGCCCGGCGGCACCGGGGTGGGGTGCCGGGCGCTCACGACGAGGGCTGGGTGGGGGACCGCGACACGCCGACGGGCGGGTCGTGGACCCAGCACCGGTCGCCGGCCGACGACTGCTGGGTCCTGACGGCGACACGCCGCGCGCCGGCACCCCGGAGCCAGCTCTCGTCGTGAGCGGTCGCACCCCCCACCCCCTCCCAGGCGGGAGGGCGAGGGCAGGCGACGGTGGCCGCCGACCCGCGGGGGCCGTCAGCCGGTCCGCTGCCGCACGAGGGCGAGGGGTGCGGTGACGGGGGCCGCCGTGCGCGCCGCGAGCCAGCGCAGCACCTCGGCGTCGGTGCCGGGGCGGCGGTGCAGGAACCCCTGCACCGCGTCGACGCCGGCGCGGCGCAGCGCGTCCTGCTGCTCGGGGCGCTCGACGCCCTCCGCCACCGCGCGCAGGCCGAGTCGGTGCGCGAGGTCGACGATGGCGTCGACGACGGTGCTCCCGCGGGTGTCGTCCGGCAGCCCGGTGACGAACGAGCGGTCGATCTTCACGGTGTGCAGCGGGAGCGTCGTGAGCGTGGTGAGGGCCGAGTAGCCGGTGCCGAAGTCGTCGATCGCGACGCGGACCCCGAGGTCGACCAGGCTGTGCAGCCGGTCGGCGATCCCCGGGTCGTCGAGGACCATCGACTCGGTCACCTCCAGGCACAGCCGTCCCGGGACCATCCCGTGCCGCACGAGGCAGTCGGCCACGAGGTCGTAGAAGCCCGGGTGCGTGAGCTGGACGGCCGACACGTTGACGTGGACGGTGACCGACTCGTGCCCTGCGTCGTCGAGGGCACCCGCGAAGTCGCACGCGGCCTCCAGCACCGCCGCCCCGATCGCGACGACGGCCCCGCTGCGCTCGGCGGCGGCCACGAAGTGCCCGGGGGCGAGGAGGCCCCGCTCGGGGTGCTGCCACCGGACGAGCGCCTCCACGGCGGTGCAGCGTCCGTCCCGGGCGTCGAGGACCGGCTGGTAGTGCACGACCACCTGGCCGAGCGGTGCGGCCGCCGCGAGCTCGGCGTGGAACCGGGCCTCCGCGTCCGGGCGGAGCAGGTCGGTCCCGAACAGCTGGACCCGCCCCTTGCCCGCCGCCTTCGCGGCGTACATCGCGACGTCGGCGCGCTGGACGAGGCCGATCGCGTCGACGCCGTCGTCGGCCATGGCCACGCCGACGCTCGCGCCGAGCGACACCGAAGCCCCGCGCAGCCGGAAGCCCTGGCCCAGCGCCGCCACGACGTCGTGGGCGACCTCGAGGGCGGCCGCCTCGTCGACACCGGTGAGCAGGACGCCGAACTCGTCGCCGCCGAGGCGCGCGCACGCGTCGCCCGGTCGGACGGCACCCGCCAGGCGGGTCGCGACCTCGCGGAGCAGCTCGTCCCCGACGACGTGGCCGCGGCCGTCGTTGACGACCTTGAAGTCGTCGAGGTCGATGAACAGCAGCGCGGTACCCGGCTCGTCCTGCAGCGCCCGGGCCAGCGCGGCGGTGAAGGAGGTGCGGTTCGCGAGCGCCGTCAGCCCGTCGGTGGAGGCCTGCCGCGCGAGGTCGGCGTGGGCGTCGCCGGCCCGGCAGGCGAGGGCGACCTGCGACGTCATCGAGCGGAGCGCCACCAGCACGTCCTGCGGCACCTGGCCGGGGGCGCCGACGACGAGGTCGCCCTCCGGCTGGTCGGGCAGGGGCACCAGGGCCCACGCGCAACGGACGCCGGCGGCCTCGTCGAGCGCGGCGGCGAGGTCGGCGGGCACGTCCGTGACCCGCCGGGGCAGCGACACGGTGTCCGGCAGGTGCACGGGCTCGTGCCGCCAGCCCGCCGTCTGGCCGCGCACGTGCGGGTGGTCGTCGTCGTCCCGGGCGACCGCGAGCACGCGCAGGCCGGGTGAGGCGCGGCAGATCTCCTCGGTCGCGCGCCAGGCGTGGGCGTACACCACCTCGCGCTCGGTGACCCCCAGCAGGTTGCCGCCCAGCCGGGCGAGGGCCGCGTCCCGCCGCTGTGCCTGCTCGCGCGCGATGAGCTCCACGGCGAGGTAGCGCGCCACGCCGGCCGTGACGAGCATGACCGGCAGCGCGCCGAGGATCGGCTCGGCCGGGGTGGACCCCTCGTGACCGGGCACGGCGGACCACAGAGGGACGGCGGCCAGCAGCCCGCCGGCCAGCCCGCCGGCGTACACCACCATCTCGCGGGTGCTGCCGTGCACGCTGCGGAACCACAGCAGCGCGAAGGCGAAGCCGAAGCCGACCGCGGGCTGTGAGCAGGCGGCGGAGAAGGCCGCGACGCCGAGCGCCTCCGCCGCGTCGTGGCCCCACCACGGGCGTCGGCGCCGGTAGCGCAGCACGGAGGAGGTGGCGACGACCGCTGCGCCCGCCAGCGCGAGCACCACGCCGGCGCCGCTGCCGCCGACGAGGGGGGCCGGCAGGGTGAAGCCGAGGGAGACCAGCGCCGCGACGAGGAACAGGCGCCGGGTGCGGGCGAGCAGGCCGTCAGCCCGGTCGGCGACGGGGACGTCGGGGTCGACGGCTCCCGCGGGGTCGACGCCGTCGGCCACCACGTGCTGCGTCGCTCGCGGCATGTGCTGCTCCTCCGGCTGCTCGGCTCCGGCTCGCCCGGTCGGTGGGCGCTCGGCCCGACGCCTCCGGTCGGGGCGGGTCCGCCCGTCCCCTGATCGGCACGTCGGCGCCGGAACCTGAGCGCCGTCCCGCAGCACCCCGGAGGTGCCCCGAACCCTCAGGCGGCGCGAAGCCTCAGCACGGGCGCAGGGTGGCCGCTCGCGGTCGGCGCCGCACCGAGGTCGGGGTCGAGCACGACGAGGCCCGTGCCGTCCGGCAGGCCCCGCGCGACCTGGTGCGGCCGCAGGAAGCGGAACTCCGGGTCGTCGAGGGCGGCCGCCTCCGCCGCGACCTGGACCAGGTCCGCCTCACCCGGCTGCCGCGCGATCGAGGCGGACCGCACGCTGCCCTCCAGCGGCGGCCCCGGGGCCGGGGCGGGGGAGGAGGCGGCGAGGCGTGCCCCCGGGCTCAGCCACACGGTGCGGCCGGGCGTCACGAGGCCCGCGAGCACGCCGAGCAGCGGCAGCGCGTCGGCATCGCCGACCACCTCGCGGGAGCGGCCGGCGGCGAGGTCGGCCAGCACCGCGGCCCAGTCCTCCGGCACCGTCTCGGCACCGACGAGGTCGAGGGCCGCGGCCAGGGGCAGCGCGTGGTGGTGCCCGCGCCGCAGCGGCCAGCGGGGGAACGACGCGCGCGGCCACACGTACGGCAGGTCGTCGGGCACGTCGGGGAAGAACGGCCGGTAGTGCGCCGGGTCCTTGCGCACGAGCGCCGAGCGGTGGGACTGGTGCACGGCGTCGAGCCCGAGCCACGGCGGCACCTGCCCGTCGGCCACCAGCCGGTCGCGGTCCGGCTCGACCCCACCGGTGAACGACAGCACCGTCTCCTTCACCGCGTCCACGCGTCCCCGCGCCGCCCACTCGTCGCAGACGGCCGCCGAGTACGCCACGAGCGCGGGCACGAACCCGCGCCACATCCGCACCGCGGGGTGGTTGCGCCAGCCGTAGTCGACCCACGTGAGTGCGCGCAGCACCTGCAGGCACTCCACCCGCTGCTTGCCGAGCCGCTTGTCGTCGAGGACCGCGGCGCTCGCCCGGTCGTCGGGGTAGGGCAGGAAGGTCTGCACGCCGGGTCAGGAGGTGGGCGACGGCAGGTCGACCGTCACGCCCGTCAGCTCCTCCGAAGCCGTCCACAGGTCGCGCGCGACCTGCTGGTCGAGCGCGTTGGAGGGGACGGTGGCGTGCGCCACGCCGCGGCCACGGACCTCGCCGAGCCCCTTCGGCCCCCAGAACTCCCCACCCACCACGCCGGGTGCGGTCGCGGCGTGCAGCTGGGGCCGCGCCGCCTGCCGCGGTGAGGCCATGACGAGCTTGCTCAGACGCTCCAGGACCGACGGGACCCGCATCGTCGACATGAGGTTCGTGCCGCTCACCCCGGGGTGCGCGGCGACGCTCAGGGTGGCCGCGCCCGCGGCGCGCAGCCGCCGCTCCAGCTCGAAGGCGAACAGCAGGTTCGCGAGCTTGCTCGCGCCGTAGGCCTGCTGCCGGTCGTACGGGCGGCGCTCCCACTGCAGGTCCTGCAGGTCCATGTAGCCGCCGCGCGCCGCGAGGCTCGACACGCTCACCACGCGTGAGCCCGGCTGCTGCCGCAGCAGCGGCAGGAGCAGGCCCACGAGCGCGAAGTGCCCGAGGTGGTTGGTGCCGATCTGCAGCTCGAAGCCGTCCGCGGTCGTGCGGCGCTCCGGCGGCATCATGACGCCGGCGTTGGCGATGACGACGTCGAGGCCGTCGACGCGGCGGTGCACGTCCTCGGCGGCGTCGCGCACCGAGGCGAGGTCGGCGAGGTCGAGCGCGACGACCTGCGCCGTCGCGCCCGGCACCTCCTGCTGCACACGTGCGACGGCACGGGCCCCCTTGGCGGGGTCCCGGGCCGTCATGAGCACGCGCGCCCCGGCGCGCTCCAGCGCGACGGCGGACTCGAGACCGAGCCCGTCGCTCGCACCTGTCACCAGCACCGTGCGTCCGCGTAGGTCCATGACGGCACCCTCACACGCCCGGCGCGTCGGGGCGCGTCGGCCCCGCGCCACTAGGGTGACGGCCCGTGAGGATCACCGACAGCGTCGTCATGGTGAGCGGGGCCGCGTCCGGCCTCGGTCGTGCCACCGCCCAGCGTCTCGCCGCCGACGGCGCGACGGTCGTGCTCGTCGACCTGCCCGGCGAGCGGCTCGACGCCGCCGCGGCGGAGCTGGCCGGCGCCGGTCGCGTGCTCGCGGCGCCCGCCGACGTCACCGACGAGGAGCAGCTGGCGGCGGCCGTCGCCACCGCGACCGGGGCCGGCCCGCTGCGGGTGGCCGTCGCGTGCGCGGGCATCGCCCCGCCGACCAAGACGTACGGCAAGCGCGGCGTCGCCCCGCTCGCCGGCTTCCAGCAGGTCGTCGCCGTCAACCTCGTCGGCACGTTCAACCTGTTCCGCCTCGCCGCGGAGGCGATGGTCGGCAACGAGGAGGTCGACGGCGACAGGGGCGTGCTCATCGGCACCGCGAGCGTCGCGGCCTTCGACGGCCAGGTCGGCCAGGCCGCGTACTCCGCGTCCAAGGGCGGCGTCGCGGCCATGACGCTGCCGGTCGCGCGCGACCTCGCCGAGCACCACATCCGCGTCATGACCATCGCGCCGGGGATCATGGACACGCCCATGATGGCGGGCCTGCCCGAGAACGCGAGGGCCTCGCTCGCGCAGCAGGTCCCGCACCCGGCCCGGCTCGGCCGTCCCGAGGAGTACGCGATGCTCGCGGCGCACATCGTCGAGAACCCGCTGCTCAACGGGGAGGTCATCCGCCTCGACGGCGCCATCCGGATGGCCCCGCGCTGAGGCGGGCTCGTACAGCGGGGCACCCGCCCGCGGCACCTACCCTGGTCCGGTGACCGCGACGACCCTGCCGCCGCAGACCGGCGCGCCCGCGACCGCGGGCGACCGGGCGCTGCGTCTCGGCGACCGCGTGCTCGGCGCGCCCGTCGTGCTCGCGCCGATGGCGGGCATCACGAACGCGGCGTTCCGGCGGCTGTGCCGCGAGCTCGGCGGCGGCGCGGGGCTGTACGTGTCCGAGATGGTGACGAGCCGTGCGCTCGTGGAGCGCACCCCGGAGTCGCTGCGCCTCACCGAGCACCACCCGGACGAGCCGGTGAAGTCGGTCCAGCTGTACGCCACCGACCCCGCCACGGCCGCCCGGGCGGTCGACACGCTGCTCGAGCTCGACCGGGCCGAGCACGTCGACCTCAACTTCGGCTGCCCCGTCCCGAAGGTCACCCGCCGCGGCGGCGGTGCCGCGCTGCCGTGGAAGGCGGACCTGTTCCGGGCGGTCGTGCGGGCGGTCGTGCGCGCCGCCGAGCCCGCCGGCGTGCCCGTCACGGTGAAGATGCGGAAGGGCATCGACGCCGACCACCTCACGTACCTCGACGCCGGTCGTGCCGCCGTCGACGAGGGCGCCGCCTGGGTCGCCCTCCACGGGCGCACCGCCGCCCAGCTGTACGCGCCGTCGGCGGACTGGGACGCCATCGCCCGGCTGCGCGACGCTCTGCCCGCGGAGGTGCCCGTCCTCGGCAACGGCGACGTGTTCTCCGCCGAGGACGCCGTCGCGATGGTCGAGCGGACCGGCTGCGACGGGGTCGTCGTCGGGCGCGGCTGTCTCGGACGGCCGTGGCTGTTCGCCGACATCGCCGCCGCCCTCGCCGGCGACCCCGCCCGCACCCGCCCCGACCTGCGGACGGTGGTGGCGGCGTTCCGCCGCCACGCCGAGCTGCTCGCCGACAACATGGCCGACGAGGCGCGCGCGTGCCGCGACATCCGCAAGCACGTGTCCTGGTACCTCAAGGGGTACCCGGTGGGCCACGAGCTCCGGGTGCGGCTCGCGCTCGTCGACAGCCTCGCCGACATCGACGCCGTCACCGCCGAGATGCCGCTGGACGCGGCCTACCCGGGCGAGGCGGCCGAGGGCCAGCGCGGCCGTGCCGGCAGCCCGCGACCCGTCGCCCTGCCCGACGGCTGGCTGCGCAGCCGCAGCCTCGACGCGAGCGGCGCGGCGGAGGTGGCGGCCGCCGAGGCGTCGGTGTCGGGCGGATGAGCCGCACGGTCCCGGACACCCGGAGTACGGCAACACGGTCGCCGGCCTCCCGCCGGTGGGCCGACCGGCGCCGCGTCGCGGGTCGGCGCCTGCGCCGCCTCGTGGCGCTCGCGACCTCGCTCGCGCTGCTCGCCGTCCTGGTGGTGCCCGCGGTTGTCGCGGTCCGCGTCGTGCAGGTCGCCGGGCGCGACGAGCGGCCGCAGGCCGACGCGGTCGTCGTGCTCGGCGCCGCGCAGCTGGACGGCGAGCCCGCCGCCGTGCTCGAGTCGCGCCTGCAGCACGCGCTCGACCTGTACGAGGCCGGCGTCGCGCCGGTCGTCGTCACGACCGGCGGGAACCAGGAGGGCGACCGCTTCACCGAGGCCGGCGCCGGCGAGGCCTGGCTCGTGGACCGCGGCGTGCCCGCCGAGGCGGTCGTCGCGGTCACCGAGGGCGGCAACACCTACGACAGCCTGCTGCCCGTGTCCCGGCTCGCGGCCGACCGCGGCTGGGAGGGTGTCGTCGTCGTGAGCGACCCGTGGCACGTCTACCGGGTCCGTGTCATGGCCGACACCCTCGGGCTCCCGGTCGCCGGGGCGAGCCCGGTGCGGGACGGACCGAGCACCGAGGTCGCGACCCGCGTCGCCAGCTACGTGGCGCGGGAGACGGTCGCGGTGCTCGCCCACCAGGGCGCGGTCGCCCTCGACCGTGCGCTCGCCCTCGTCAGGGGCGTGACCGGGTGACGAGCACCGACGCCCCGCCAGCGGCGGGCCACGGCGGGCCCGCGCCGTCCGACGGGTACGGACCGGACGACAGCGAGCGGTGGGTGCCGGAGGCCCCGAAACGCTCGAGGCGCACGGCCTTCGCCCGGGACCGTGCCCGGCTGCTGCACTCCTCCGCGCTGCGGCGGCTCGCGGCGAAGACGCAGGTCCTCGGTCCCGACAGCGACGACTTCGTGCGCAACCGCCTCACCCACAGCCTCGAGGTCGCCCAGGTGGGCCGTGAGCTCGGCGGCGGGCTCGGGTGCGACCCCGACGTCGTCGACACCGCGTGCCTCGCCCACGACCTCGGGCACCCGCCGTTCGGCCACAACGGCGAGGCCCTGCTCGACGAGGTGGCCGCGGCCGCGGGCGGGTTCGAGGGCAACGCCCAGACGTTGCGGGTGCTCACGCGGCTGGAGCCGAAGGTCGTGCGCGGGGACGGGCGCAGCGTCGGGCTCAACCTCACCCGCGCGAGCCTCGACGCCGCGACCAAGTACCCGTGGCGGCGCGGCGACGCCCCGGCGTGGGTGTCGCCCGGCAAGTTCGGCGTCTACGCCGACGACCTCGACGTGTTCGCGTGGCTGCGGGCGGGGGCCCGAGCCGGCCGGCGCAGCGTCGAGGCGCAGGTGATGGACCTCGCCGACGACGTCGCCTACAGCGTCCACGACGTCGAGGACGGCGTCGTCGCGGGCATGCTCGACCTCGGTGCGCTCGCCGACCCCGGCACCCGCCGTGCGGTGGCCGAGACCGCACGGCGCTGGTACGACGCCGACCTCGCCGATGACGTCGTGCCCGACGCGCTGGACCGGCTCCGCGCCCTGCCGCAGTGGGTCGGCGACCACGACGGCTCCCGGCGCGCCCTCGCCGCGCTCAAGGACCTCACGAGCACCCTCGTCGGGCGCTTCGTGGCCGCGGTCGACGGCGCCACCCAGGCGGTCCACGGCCCCGGTCCGCTCGCCCGGCACCGGGCCGACCTCGTCGTGCCCGAGGCGACCCGCGCGGAGATCCTGTCGCTCAAGGCCGTCGCCGCGCACTTCGTCATGAGCGCCGACGAGCAGGCGCCGCTCTACGCCCGCCAGCGCGAGCTCCTCGCCGAGCTGGTCGCGGCGCTCGTGGCGGACCCCTCCCGGCTGCAGGCGGCCTACGCCGCCGACCTCGCCGACGCGCCGGACGACGCCGCGGCGCTGCGGGTCGTCGTCGACCAGGTCGCGGCGCTCACCGACACCAGCGCCGTCGCCTGGCACCGGGCGCTCGTCCGCTCGCCGCGTTAGGCCGCCTGCCCGGCGCGGGTGCGGAGCGGGCCGCGGCGTGCTCTGCTCCCGTCATGAGCGAGCAGCGCACCCGTCACGTGGTCGTGGGCGGCGGTCTGGCCGGGGCGGGTGCCGCGGCCGCGATCCGGGAGGCCGACGCCGACGCGTCCGTCACCGTCCTGGGTGAGGAGCGGCACGAGCCGTACGAGCGGCCGGGGCTGAGCAAGGACTACCTGCAGGGGCAGTCCGGGGCCGACGGCCTCCTCGTCCACGACCGCGGCTGGTACGCGGAGCACGACGTCGACCTGCGGACCGGCACGCGGGTCCGCGAGGTCGACCGCGACGCCGCGGAGGTCGTCCTCGACGACGGCGAGCGGCTCGGCTACGACCGGCTCCTGCTCGCGACCGGGTCCGCGCCGCGCCCGCTGCCCGTCGACGGTGCCGACCTCGACGGCGTCCTCACCCTGCGCACGCGCGAGGACTCCGACGCCGTCCGCGCGGCCATCGACGCCGGCGGCCCGCTCGTCGTCGTCGGTGCCGGCTGGATCGGGCTGGAGGTCGCGAGCGCCGCCCGGAGGGCCGGTGTCGAGGTGACCGTCGTCCACAACGCGAAGGTGCCGCTGGAGCGCGTCCTCGGCGAGGTCGTCGGGCACCGCTTCGCCGACCTCGCGACCGCTGCCGGGGTGCGGCTCGTCGACGGCACGCAGGTCGCCCGGCTGCACGGCGACGGCACGGTCGGCGAGGTCGAGCTCGCCGACGGCACGCGGCTGCCCGCCGCCACGGTCGTCGTGGGGGTAGGCATCACGCCGCGCACCGAGCTCGCCGAGGCGGCCGGCCTCGCGGTCGACGACGGTGTCCTCGTCGACGCCGCGTTCCGCACCGAGGACCCGCGCGTCTTCGCCGTGGGCGACGTCGCCCGCGCCCACAACACGTGGGTCGGCGAGCAGGTCCGCCTCGAGCACTACGCCGCCGCGAGCGACGGCGGGCCGCTGGCCGGCCGGTCGATGGCCGGGGCGCTGCGCGAGGGCGAGGGGTGGGACTCCGCACCGTTCTTCTGGAGCGACCAGTTCGGCGCGGGGCTGGAGTACCGGGGCCTCGCCGACCCGACGCGGCACCACGTCGTGGTCCGGGCCGCCGCACCGGCCTCGGACGTCGGCACCCCGTGGTTCGCGTTCTGGCACGAGGCGGGCCGGCTGGTGGCCGGGCTGCACGTGGACGGCTGGGACGACGCCGACACCGTCAAGGACCTCGTGACGGGCCGCGCCGAGGTCGACGTCGCACGCCTCGCCGATCCCCAGGTCCCCCTCGGCGACGTCAGGGTGTGAGCAGCCGACCTAGACTCGGACGGTGGCCGGGCGGATCAGGGACGAGGACGTCGCCGCGGTCAAGGAGCGCACCCGCATCGACGAGCTCGTCGGCGACCACGTCGCCCTGCGGCGCGCCGGGTCGGGGTCGCTGAAGGGCCTCTGCCCGTTCCACGACGAGAAGACGCCGTCGTTCCAGGTGCGCCCCCAGCTGGGGGTGTGGCACTGCTTCGGCTGCGACGAGGGCGGCGACGCCATCGCCTTCGTCATGCGGATCGACCACCTCGGCTTCACCGACGCCGTCGAGCGCCTCGCCGCCCGCGCGGGCGTGCAGCTGCGCTACGAGGAGACCCCCGGCGGTCGCCCCGCGGGGCCGCGGGCGCCGATCGGGCAGCGCCAGCGCCTCGTCGAGGCCAACGCCGCCGCGAGCGCCTGGTACGCCCAGCAGCTGATGGGCACCGAGGCGGCGCCCGCGCGCACCCTGCTCGCCGAGCGCGGCTTCGACCGGGCCGCCGCCGTGCACTTCGGCGTCGGCTACGCCCCGCGGGCGGGGGAGGAGCTCGTCCGGCACCTGCGGGGGCGCGGCTTCACCGACGACGAGCTCGTGACCGCCGGGCTCGCCGGGCGCAACCAGTCCGGCCGGCTCTACGACCGCTTCCGCGGCCGCCTGCTGTGGCCGATCCGTGACGTGACCGGGGACACGCTGGGCTTCGGCGCCCGACGGCTGTACGACGACGACCGCATCGAGGCGAAGTACCTCAACACCCCCGAGACGCCGCTGTACAAGAAGTCGACCGTCCTCTACGGGGTCGACCTCGCCAAGCGCGACATCGCCCGCGAGCGGCGCCTCGTGGTGGTCGAGGGGTACACCGACGTCATGGCCGCCCACCTCGCGGGCGTCACGACGGCGGTCGCCACGTGCGGCACCGCGTTCGGCGACGACCACGCCCGCCTCGCGCGCCGGCTCATCGGCGACGTGACCGCCACGGGCGAGGTCGTCTTCACCTTCGACGGCGACGCGGCCGGGCAGAAGGCGGCGATGCGCGCGTTCGCCAGCGACCAGCAGTTCGTCGCGCGGACCTTCGTGGCGGTCGAGCCCAGCGGCAAGGACCCGTGCGACCTGCGGCAGAGCGAGGGCGACGCGGCGGTGCGGGCGCTCGTGGAGCGGCGCATCCCCATGTTCGAGTTCGTCATCCGCTCGACCTTCGGCGACGTCGACCTCGACACCGAGGAGGGGCGCCTGCGGGGCCTCGACGCGGCCGCGCCCATCGTCGCGGCGATCAAGGACCGCGAGCTGCGTCACCGCTACGCGGTCAGCCTGGACCGCTGGCTCGGTTTCCTCGACGAGCGCTTCGTCGTGCAGCGGGTGGCGCGCGCCGCGCGCGGCGGACCCGCCGAGGCACCGCGGCCCGCGGCGCGCTCCGACGCCGACGACCCCGTCGCCATGACCGAGAGGTTCGCGCTCGCCTGCGCCCTGCAGGTGCCCGACCACGTGGGGGCGCTGGTCGACGCGCTCGGCGAGGAGGCGTTCACCGTGCCGGCGCACCGGGTCGTCCACGAGACGCTGCTCGCGGTCGGTGGGGCCACCGGCCGCACCGGCGCGGAGGTGCTGGAGGCCGTCCGCTCGGTCGCGCCGTCGACCGTGCAGCCGCTGCTCACCCGGCTCGCGGTCATGGACCTGCCGGCGGGGGAGAAGGAGCTGCCGCGCTTCGCGACCTCGGCCGTGGCGAAGGTCGCCGAGATCGAGGCCAACCGGGTCGTCATGGACGCGCTGCGCCGGCTCAACCGCCTCGACCGGGCGCACGACGCCGAGGCGTACGAGCAGGCGCAGAAGGAGCTGCTGGAGGCGCAGGCACGGCAGCGCTCGCTGCGCGAGCGGGCGCTCGGTGGTGTGCCGTGAGGTGGGGCCGGCGCCGGCCGCGGCTGCCGGCTGCGGTCGTCACCGCGGCGTCGCTGGTGCCGGGGGAGCGGGTGCTCGCCGTCGCGGCCGTCGAGGGCGGGTGGACCTTCGCCACCACCCACGCCCTCCACGTCGTCACGACGCTCGGCGAGGAGGGCGAGCCGGACACGGCCCGCTCCGTGCGCTGGGTCGACGTGCGCACCGCGACGACGGTGCCGGAGGAGCGGGTCCTCGACGTGCGTCTGGTCGACGGGGCGCGCTGGGCCGTGCCGGTGGGGACCGCGCCCCGGCGGCTGCCGGAGACCGTGCGGGAGCGCGTGCAGAACAGCGTCGTGCAGACGTACCCGGTCGAGGTGCGTCGCGGCCGGCACGTGCACGTGGCCGCCCGGCGGACGCCGGAGGAGCAGGTGCACGTGCAGGTCATGGCCGACGCCGGCGTCGACCTGTCGGACCCGGAGGTCGCGGCGCTCGTGGCCGAGACGCGGGAGCGGCTGGAGCGCGAGCTGGGGCTGCGCGGCTGACACCCGCGGACGGGTGCCTCGCCCCGCGGGGCGGCGGGGACGGGCCGGCGCGGGTGCTAACCTCGTCGGCGTCGGGTTGCCGACGGGGGTACTCCTCCGCGCGCCCCGGTCCCGCATAGCTCAATTGGCAGAGCAGCCGGCTGTTAACCGGCAGGTTGTTGGTTCGAGTCCAACTGCGGGAGCGCCTCGGGCGCCCGGGCCGTCAGGCGGTGCGGGTCGTCTCGCCGGCGAGCGCACCGACCACGTCGACGCACTGCGGGACGCCGGTCTCGTGCGCGCGCAGGCGGTGGAAGCACGAGGGGCAGGGCTGCTCGAACCACTGCGTCGGCCGTGGCCAGCCCAGCCGCTGGGCCGCGTGCTCGTCCGGCGAGCAGTAGCGGCAGTCCGGGCACTCCGTCACGCTCACGACGCTACTGCTGCGGACCCCCACCGTCGAGGACCGGACGCAGGATGTGGACATCGGAGTGTCGCGGGACCGTCGCGCTGCGTGACGGTGCTGGGCGGCGGCCTCTCGGCGGTCTCGCGCGGTAGCGTGACCGGGCCGTCGGGGCGCCGGCGCGCGGGGCAGTAGCTCAGTCGGTCAGAGCAGCGGACTCATAATCCGTCGGTCGTGGGTTCAAGCCCCACCTGCCCTACAGGGCGGTTGTGCACCTTCGCCTCATCCTTGACGTTTCGTCGTCGGGTGATGGTTGACGGTGTTTCGGCTG
>NZ_JBBAYJ010000025.1 GCF_037153975.1 Aquipuribacter sp. SD81 | reverse complement strand
GTAGGACACCGCCGGACACCCTTTGAGGACAGGCCGCCCCCACCCGGGGGCGGCCTGTCCTGCTTCCCGTCACACTTCGGGTGCGGGAACCCCGGCACCTTCAGGCACCAGGAGCGACATGGACGAGCAGCCTCGCGGCGCCGACGACGAGCGCGACCCCCGTCGACCCGGGCAGCGGCCCGACCGACCGCGCAGCGCCCCGTCGCGCGGGGACGGCGCAGTCGCTCGCCGGGGAGGGGCCGGTCCGCGTCGCGACAGCGGTCCGCGTCGCGACGGTGGCGGCCCGCGCCGCGAGGGCGCCGGTCCCCGCCGTGACGGTGGACCGCGCCGTGAGGTCGGTGGACCGCGCCGCGGTGACGGTCCGCGTCGTGACGCCGACGGTCCGCGTCGTGACGGTGGCCCTCGTCGTGACGCCGACGGTCCGCGTCGTGACGCCGACGGTCCGCGTCGTGACGCCGACGGTCCGCGTCGTGACGGTGGCCCCCGTCGTGACGACGACCGATCCCGTCAGGGCTCGGGGTCGCAGTGGGGCGGCCCCCGTCGCGACGACCGGGGATCCCGACCCGAGGGGTCCTGGCCGCGGCGCGAGGGCTCCGGGCCGCGGCGGGACGACCGGGGACCGCGTGGCCGTGGACCGTCAGGTGCCGGTGAGGCGTCGCGAGGGTCCTGGGGTTCGGAGCGTCCTGCCGACCGGCGCGGTGCCCCGAGCGGTCCGCGACGTAGCGGTGACACGGCCGGGCGCCGCCCGGGCGGTGGCCCACGTCCTTCGTGGGACGGCGGAGCGCGCCGCGACGGCCGCGGACCCGGGCGAGGGCCCGCCGGCCGAGGGGGCGAGGCCACCGAGCCTCGTCGTGAGCGGCCCGGCCCGGCGGTGCCCGAGGCACCTCCCGTGCCGGACTGGGCCCGGTCGGACGCCCTCGACCGCCACGTCCTGCGGGAGTTCGAGTCGCTCGGCGAGCGCCGCAGCGAGGAGCTGGGCCGGCGACTGGTCGCGGCGTACGTGCTCGCCGACGAGGGCGACACGCGCGGGGCGCTCGCCCACGCGGCGGTGGTGCGTGTCCTCGGGTCCCGGCTCGCGGCGGCGCGCGAGGCGGTCGGCGTCATCGCCTACCGCTGCGGCGACTACGAGGAGGCGCTCCGCGACCTCAAGGCCGCCCGCCGCATCAGCGGTCGCTGGGACACCCTGCCGGTGATGGCGGACTGCGAGCGCGGTCTCGGCCGTCCCGAGCGCGCGCTGGAGCTCGCCGCCTCCCGGGAGGCCTCGCAGCTGGACCGTGACGGTCGCGTCGAGATGCTGCTCGTGGCGGCGGGCGCGCGGCAGGACCTCGGCCAGGCCGACGCGGCCGTGCTCACCCTCCAGGTGCCGGAGCTCGAGTCCCGCTCCGAGGCCGCCTGGCACCAGCGGCTCGTCGCCGGGTACGCCGAGGCGCTCGAGCAGGCCGGACGGTCGGAGGAGGCGGCGCTCTGGCGTTCGCGCGCGGAGCGGCACCCCGCCGCACCGCGGGTCGGGGACGACGCCGGCGGCGACGACGTCGGCGACATCGTCGATCTCGACCCCGACGCCGCGGACGACGCCGACGACGCGTCCTCGACCCGCGGCAGCGCCACGGGCGCGGACGACGCCCACGACGCCGAGGGCGCGGACGGCGGCACCGACCGCGACCACGTGGCCGGCACGGGCGCCGCGGAGGCGCCGGCCACGCAGGACCGCCCCGACGAGCCGACCGGCGAGGCGCCGACAGCCTGAACAGGCGTCCGGTCGGCGTCCTGGTCGGCCGCCGGGAAGCGCCGGGGGCCCGGGCCTCCGGACGGCGGCCGGCCCGGCCGCCGGGCACTCAGCCGGCGGCGTGCGCGGCGTCCCACGCGGGAAGCGGCCGGACCAGCACACCGCTCGGCACCTTGGGCTCGAACGCCGTCGCCTTGTACGGCAGGAGCACGCCGCGCCCGGCCATGGCGAGCACGTCGTCCAGGCGGGGGGCCGGCAGCAGCACCGCCACGGCCCCCCGGGACGCCGCGCCCGACGCCGCGACGACCGACGGCTCCCGGCGGATCCGCGTGCCCTCCTCCTCGACGAGCACGGCGTCGACGAGCGTGGTGACGTCGGCGACGGGGTGACCGGGCCACGACACCGCCCAGCGCCGCTGCTCGTGCTGCACGACGACCCGCTGCCCGGCTCCCGCGTCGTCGCCCGCGGCCCCGCCGTCGTCGGTCACCGCCACCACCCGCGCCCCGGCCGCCCGGCACCGGGCGAGCACGTCCGCGGACGCGTCCGGCGGGAGCCGCTCGCGGCCGTCGCCGTCCAGCAGGACGCGGTGGATCGCGTCGAGGGAGAAGGGCGTCTCGTCCGCGTCCACCACCAGGCCGGTCACCGACGAGCTCCGACCCTCGGCAGCGAGCGCGACGGACGCCGCCAGCCGGTGGTGCCCGTCCGCCACGAGCAGACGTGCCCCCGACAGGGCGTCGAGGACCGCAGGGACCGCGTCGTCGTCGACCTGCTCCACCTCGACCCGGGCACCGGAGGGGTCGTGGTGCACCACGGCGGGCCGCGTCCGGCCCGTCACCAGGCGACCGACCGCACCGCCGCCGCGGTGGGTGAGCAGCAGCGGGTCGCGGTCCACGTGCGCGCTGCGGAGCGCGCGCAGACGGCGGCGCACGGCCCGCTCGTCGGTCCGCTCGTGCGGCAGGAGACCGGACCGCTGCGGTGGGTCCGTGACGGCGAAGACCGCCGCCACGCCGGTGACGACGCCCGCGGGCGTGCTCACGCGCAGCACGAAGACGGTGCCGGGCGACACGACGTCGCGGCCGACGGGCCGCCAGCCGAGGTCGGCGAGCCCTCGCGCGGCGCGGTCGTGGCCCGACCGCAGCAACCGGAGCGGCGACACCCCCGCCGTTCCGGTGATCACGTCCGGCATCGTACGGTCCTCGGCGGAGGACCCGGACGACCCGGCGCGGCCACGGCGGCGTCGACGAGGCAGGAGGAGGCGGACGTGGACGTGCCGCACGACGACCCGGCGGACGGGCGCCGCCCGGCCGGCGGCGCCTACGAGTGGCTGAGCCGTGGCCGCGCCCTCCTCGCGGCGGGCGACGCGCAGGCGGCCGCGACGGTCCTCCGGCACGCGCACGACGACGAGCCGGAGTCGCCGGACGTCCTGGAGACGCTCGCGCGGGCGGAGTTCGAGAGCGGCCGCTTCGAGGAGGCGCGCCGGCTGTTCGCCGCGCTCGTCGAGCGGGAGCCGGGCTCGGACTACGCGCGCTTCGGCCTCGGTGCGAGCCTCGTCCGTCTCGCGCGCGCCCGCGAGGCCGAACCCCACCTCGCCCTCGCGGCCGTCATGCGACCGGACCGCACCGAGTACGTGACGCTGCTGGAGCGGGCCCGCGCGTCCCTCGGCCGCGGCCGCACCGCGGGGGACCCGGACGGCCCCACGCCGGAGGGTCCCGCGTGAGCGCGCTGGAGGGGACGGTCCTCGCGCGCTACGACGGGCTCCTGCTCGACCTGGACGGCGTCGTGTACGAGGACGAGCGGCCCGTGGCCGGCGCCGTCGCGGCCATCGAGGCGGTGCGGGCGGCCGGGGTGCCGGTGCGGTTCGTCACGAACAACGCCTCGCGCACGCCGGAGCAGGTCGCCGAGCGGCTGCGCCGGATCGGCGTGCCCGCGGTGGCCACCGAGGTGCTCGGCTCGGCGCAGGCGGCCGCCCGCCTGCTCGCCGGCCGCCCCGACGTCCCCGCCGGTGGGACGGTCGGCGTGGTCGGTGGTGACGGCCTGCTCGTCGCGCTGCGCGGTGCCGGGTTCGACCCGGTGCCGGTGACCGCGCTCGAGCGGGCGCCCGACGCCGTCGTCCAGGGCTTCTCGCCCACGCTCACGTGGGCGGACCTCGCCGCCGGCACCCGCTGGGTGCGCGAGGGCGTGCCGTGGGTCGCCTCCAACCTCGACACGACGTACCCGTCCGCGACGGGCATCGCGCCGGGCAACGGGCTCATGGTGCACGCGGTCGCCGTCGCGGCCGGACGGCGGCCGGACGCCGTGGCCGGGAAGCCGCAGCCGCACCTGTTCCGCAGCGCGGCCGAGGACGCCGCGTCCTCGCGACCGCTCGTCGTGGGGGACCGGCTCGACACCGACGTCGCCGGCGCCGTCGCGGCCGGACAGGCGGGCGCGCTGGTCCTCACCGGCGTGCACGGTCTGGAGGACGCCGTCCGGGCGGCCGACGCGCAGCGTCCCGGCCTCGTCCTCGTCGACCTCGGCGAGCTCGTCGACCCCGCCGCCACCGAGCGGGTCGACGCCCGCAGCGCCGTGCTGGTGGAGGCCGGCGACGCCGCTACGGCGGACGACGCCGACCCGGGCACGGACGCCGCCGAGGCACGGGTCCGGGACGCGCTGCAGCGGCTCGAGGAGCTCGTGCGCTGAGCCGTCCACAGGCCAGCGGGTCGACGGCTGGCCCCGGCGCCGCTGCCGGGTACCGTCGGAGGGTGCAGCCCTCCCACGGCGAGCCCGCGCCCGCCGGCTCGACCGCCCAGGCGGACCTCGACGAGCTGACGGCCGCCGTCGCGCGCCTGGAGGGCACGGCCGACGCCCTCGACGCCCGCCTCGACGGGCGCCCGGGCGCCCGCGCCTTCATCCCGGGCGCGGGGGCCGCGCGGGCGTGAGACGTCGTCTCGACGCCGAGCTCGTCCGGCGCGGTCTGGCCCGCAGCCGGGAGCACGCGGCGCAGCTGGTGGGGGCCGGGCGCGTGACCGTCGGCGGGCAGACGGCCGCGAAGCCGGCGACGCAGGTCGACGCCGCCGCCCCCGTCGTGGTCGTCGACGCCGAGCCCGCCGACTCCTGGGTGGGCCGCGGCGCGGGCAAGCTCGACGGTGCCCTCGACGCGCTCGCCGCGCAGGGCCTCGCGCCCGAGGTGCGTGGGCGGGTGTGCCTGGACGCCGGCGCGAGCACCGGTGGCTTCACCCAGGTCCTGCTCAGCCGGGGCGCCGCCTGCGTCCACGCCGTCGACGTCGGCTACGGGCAGCTTGCCTGGCCGCTGCGGACCGACGAGCGGGTGCGGGTGCACGAGCGGACGAACGTGCGCGACCTCACGACCGGCTCCCTCGACCCGGTGCCGGACCTGGTGGTGGCGGACCTGTCGTTCATCTCGCTCCGCCTCGTGCTGCCGGCCCTGCTGGCGGCCTCGGCCCCGGCCACCGACCTGCTGCTCATGGTCAAGCCGCAGTTCGAGGTCGGTCGCGACCGGGTGGGCTCCGGCGGGGTCGTGCGCGACCCGTCCTTGCGCGAGGACGCCGTCGTCCAGGTGCTCGAGCACGCCGCCGGGCTGGGCGTCGAGGCCCTCACGGTCACGGCGAGCCCGCTGCCGGGCCCGTCGGGCAACGTGGAGTACTTCGTCCTGCTCCGCCGCGGTCCAGGCTCGGTCGGGGGGCACGGGGAGCACAAGGAGCACCCGGAGGACACGGAGGACGAGGACACGGCGGAGGGCACCTCGGACCTGACCGCGGGGCAGCGGCTGCGGGCGATGGCGCGCGCCGCGGTCGCCGCGGGACCCGCCGGCGCGTCCGCGCCCGGGGCCGAGCGGTGAGCCGCCCGGGCGCCGCACCCGAGCGCGTCCTCGTCATCGCCCACACCGGGCGCGAGCGGACGCTCCAGGCCGTCGTCGCGGTGGTCTCCGCGCTCGCCAGGGCCGGCGTCGACGTCGTCGTCGGGGAGGAGCAGGCGCCGATGCTCGACGCGGCGATGCGCTCCGCCGACGTCGCCGGCGGCTTCCGGGCCGTGCCGACCGACGCCGACGGGGCGCCCGAGGCGCACGTCCTCGACAGCGTCGACCTGGTCCTCGTGCTGGGCGGGGACGGCACCATCCTCCGCGCCGCGGAGATCGTGCGCGGCAGCCGCGCGGCGCTGCTCGGGGTCAACCTCGGTCACGTCGGCTTCCTCGCCGAGAGCGAGCTGGAGGGGCTCACCGACACCGTCGCGCGCCTGCTCGCCGGCGACTACGACGTCGAGGAGCGGATGACGATCGACGTCCGCGTCCTCGACAACGGCGACTGCGACGAGAACGGGACCGGCCGCCTGGTGGCCGCCACGTGGGCGCTCAACGAGGTCGCGGTGGAGAAGGCGAGCCGCCAGCGGATGCTCGAGATCGTCCTGGAGGTGGACGGCCGGCCGCTCACGCGGTTCGGCTGCGACGGGATCGTGACCGCGACCCCCACCGGGTCGACGGCCTACGCGTTCTCCGCCGGCGGCCCGGTCGTGTGGCCGGAGGTGGAGGCGATGCTCGTCGTACCGCTCAGCGCGCACGCGCTCTTCGCCCGCCCGCTCGTGGTGGGCACGAGCAGCGTCGTCGCCGTGGAGACCGTGCCCGCGCTCGGCGGGCCCGGGGTGCTGTGGGCCGACGGGCGACGCTCGGTCGACCTGCCGGAGCTGGCGCGCGTGGAGGTGCGGCGCGGCGAGGCGCCGGTGCGCCTGGCCCGGCTGTCGGCGACCGGCTTCACCGAGCGGCTCGTGCAGCGCTTCCGGCTGCCCGTGACGGGGTGGCGCGGACCGAGGGGCGGGCTGTGATCGAGGAGCTGCGCATCCGCGACCTCGGCGTCATCGCCGACGCGACGCTCCCGCTCGCGCCGGGGCTCACGGTCCTGACGGGCGAGACCGGCGCCGGCAAGACGATGGTCGTCACCGCGCTGGGGCTGCTCCTCGGCGCGCGCTCGGAGCCCGCCCTCGTCCGCTCCGGGGCCCGAGCGGCGGAGGTCGAGGGCCTCCTGCGGGTGGAGGGGGCGGGAGGCGCGAGCGGGCGTGCGGCCGCCGTCGCGCTCGAGGCCGGGGCGGAGCCGGAGGACGGCGCGCTCCTGCTCGTCCGCTCCGTACCGGCCGACGGCAGGGCGCGGGCCTGGGTGGGCGGGCGCGGCGTGCCGGTCTCGGTCCTCGGCGCCGTCACCGGGGAGCAGGTCACGGTGCACGGCCAGTCCGACCAGCTGCGGCTGCGGTCCGCCGCGCACCAGCGCTCGCTCCTGGACGGCTACGCCGGGCCCAACCACGGCCGGCTGCTCGGGGCCTACCGCGAGTCGCACGCGGCCCTGCGCGCCGCCGAGCAGCAGCTCGCGCAGGTCGTCGCCGACGCGCGCGAGCGCGCGCAGGAGGCCGAGACGCTCCGGCTCCGCCTCGCCGAGCACGACCGCGTCGCACCCGAGGCCGGCGAGGAGGACGCGCTGCGCGAGGAGTGGGCGCGGCTCGCCCACGCCGAGGAGCTCCGCGCCGCCGCGACCACCGCCGTGCAGGCCGTCGCCGGGGACGACGACGGCAGCACCCCCGGCGCGCAGGGGCTGCTCGCGGAGGCGCGCGCCGCCCTCGACGCGGTCCGCCACCACGACCCGGGGGCCGCGGGGCTCGCCGAGCGGGTCGCGGAGCTCACGTACCTCGCGAGCGACCTCGGCACCGACCTCGCCGACTACGCCAGCGGCGTCGACGCCGAACCGGGCCGTCTCGCCGAGGTGGAGGTCCGCCGCAACGACCTCGCGCCGCTGCTGCGGGCGCACGGCGACCTCGCCACCGCCGTCGCGTGGGCCCGTGAGGCACGCCGGCGGCTCGACGACCTCGACGACGAGGGGCTGCCGCAGCGGCTGCGCGAGCAGGTCGACGCGCTGCGCGACGCGCGCGACGCCCGCGCCGCCGAGCTGCACGCGTCGCGCCGGGCGGCCGCGGAGCGGCTCGCGGCCGCCGTCACCGAGGAGCTCGCGCTGCTCGCACTGGCGCGGGCGAGGCTCGTGGTGGAGGTCGCCCCTGCCGAGCCGGGTCCCGACGGCGCCGACGAGGTCGCGTTCCTGCTCGCCGGCCACTCCGGCGCCGAGCCGCGCCCGCTGGCACGGGCCGCCTCCGGCGGCGAGCTGTCCCGCGTCATGCTCGCGCTCGAGGTCGTCACCGCGGCCGGTGACGGCCCGGGGACCTTCGTCTTCGACGAGGTCGACGCGGGTGTGGGCGGCGAGGCGGCGGTCGAGATCGGCCGGCGGCTCGCGGCCCTCGCGGCCGGGGGCCGGCAGGTCGTCGTCGTCACCCACCTGCCGCAGGTGGCCGCCTTCGCCGACACGCACCTCGTCGTGCGAAAGGACGACGACGGCCGGGCCGCGACGGTGTCGCGCGTGCAGGTCGTCGCCGACGACGAGCGCGTGCGCGAGGTGGCGCGGATGCTCGCGGGGATGTCGTCCTCCAGCACGGCGCTCGCGCACGCCGCGGAGCTGCTCGGCACGGCGGCGGAGCTGCGGGCCTCACCGCGCGCCTGGACCGCCTGAGACCGCCACGGGCGCGCCGTCCCGGTGGGAGCCGCGGGTCCGGTGCGGGTCCGGGCGCCTGGCAGGGGTCCGGTGCGGGTCCGGTGCGGGCGCGGCTCGGTGTCCGGCTCGAGGTCCGACCTCGCGGCCGAGGACCTCACCCGCCCCGGGCGCGGCAGCCCGGATCGGGGGCGCCCGCGTGCCACCCTCGGGGTCGTGAGCATGCTGCGAGCACCTCGCAGACGCACCGGGGGCGCCGACGCCGGGGTGGTGGGGACCGCCCGGGTGCTGCACGGTGGCGTGCCCACGGCCCGGCTGCGCCCGGGCGACGTCGCCGTCGTCGACGTCCGCGGCCTGGACGGGCGGACCGCCGCCGCGCTGGCCGCCCGCCGCCCCGCCGCCGTCCTCAACGCCTCGCCCAGCTGCTCGCGGACGTGGCCCAACCCCGGCCCCCGGGTCCTGCTCGAGGCGGGCGTGCCGCTCGTCGACGACCTCGGTCCCGACCTGCTCGCGGTCGTCGTCGACGGCGTCCGCGTGCGGGTGCACGACGGCCGCGTCGAGCTGGCCGGCCGCCGCCGGGGCGGCACGGCGCTGTCCGGCACGGCGCACGACGAGGCGAGCCTCGAGGCGGCGGCAGAGCACGGCCGCGCCGGCACGCTCGCGAGCCTCGAAGCCTTCGCCGCCAGCACCGCCCACCTCCTCACCGCCCAGGGCGACCTCCTGCTCGACGGCGCCGGGGTGCCCCACCTGCCCGTCGACCTCGCGGGGCGCCCGGTCGTCGTGGTCACACGCGGCTACGGGTGGGCGGAGGACCTCCGGCTGCTGCGGCGCTTCCTGCACGAGCGCCGACCCGTGCTCGTCGGCGTCGAGGACGGTGCCGACGCCCTGCTCGCCCGGGGCATGCGCCCGCACCTCGTCGTGACGGCCGGCTGGGGCGCCTCGGAGACGGCGCTGCTGTGCGGGGCGCACGTGGTCGTGCACACCCCGGCCGCGGACGACCTCGAGGGCGACGGCGAGCCCGACGCGACCGGCGCGCCCGACGACGGGCGGTCACGCGCCGCCGAGGTGTGGTCGCGGAGCCGCGCCGCGGGGGTCCGGGCGAGCGCCTTCGCCAGCGGCCTCAGCGGCGAGGACACAGCGCTCGTGCTCGCGCACGCCCACGGCGCGCTGCCCGTGGTCACCGTCGGCTCCCACACCACGCTCGGGGAGTTCCTCGACCGCGACCGGGCGGGCATGGCGAGCTCGTTCCTCACCAGGCTGCGCACCGCGCCCGTCGTCGTCGACGCCCCGGCCGCCGCGGCCCTGCACCAGCCGAGGGTGTCGTGGGCGATGGCGGTGACGCTGCTGCTCGCGGCGGTGCTCGTCCTCGGCTGCGCCCTGGCGGCCACCCCGTGGGGGCAGGACCAGCTCGCCGCGCTGTCCGGCCTCGCCGGGGCCCCGCTCGGCGCCGACCGGAGCGGGGCCGGCCCGTGATCGACCTGCGGCACCACGTCGTCTCGCTCGTGGCGGTGCTCGTCGCCCTCGCGGTCGGCGTCACTCTGGGCGCGGGCCCCCTGCGGGAGCCGGTCGAGGCGGTCGCGTCCAGCGCCGACCTGCAGGAGCGCGCCGAGACGGCGACCGCGGAGCGCGACCGCGCCCGCACGGCCGTCGCGGCGCTCGACCGGGCCGCCGCCACCCTCGCCGCCCGGGCGGCGGCCGGCTCGCTGGAGGACTCGCGCGTGCTCGTCGTCGCCCTGCCCGGCGCACCCGCCTCGCAGGTGGCGCGCCTGTCGGAGACCGTCGGCGCCGCGGGCGGGGAGGTCACGGCGACCCTCCGGCTCGGGCAGGCCTGGGTGGACCCGGCCAGGGCCCCGCTGCTGTCCTCGGTCGCCGCCCAGGTCGAGCCGCTCGTCGCCGACGGCGTCGCGCCGGCCGACCCCGTCCTGCTCGGGGCCGGCCTCGCCACGGCGCTCCTCGCGCCGCCCGCCGGCGAGGAGGCCCCGAGCTCCGGCACCGTCGGCACCGTCCTCGGCCTGCTGACGGGCGGTGAGCTGGGGGCGCTGGAGGTCCACGACGGCGAGGCCGCGCCGGAGCCGGCGGACGCGGTGCTGCTCCTCGCGGGCCCCGTCGACGACCTCGCCGCGGCCGGCACGTGGGTCGACGTCGTGACAGGTCTCGCGGCGCGTGGGCCGGTCGTCGTGGCCGAGGACGTCGTCCCGGTGGCCGCCACGGGCGTGCAGCCGCCGCCGGAGGCGGCGAGCGTCGTCGTGCAGCTTCGGCGCCGTGCCGCGGAGGACCCCGCGGGCCCGCTCGGGCACGTGAGCAGCGTCGACACGCTCGGCGCGGAGGTGGGGCGCTGGTCGGCCGTGCTGGCGGTGGCCGGTGCGGGCGAGGGCAGGCATGGTGGTTACGGTCTGCTCGACTCCGCCGACGGACCCGTGCCCGCCACCGGGTAGGTCCGCCCCGACCCCGCGAGGAGGACCGTGGGACGCGACCTCGCGGCCACTTCGGACACCGCTCCCACGGCGCCCAGCGCCGACGGGTCGGCGCTCGCCGGTCGCGGGACGCGGGTCGCGCTCGTGCTGTCGACGCCCACGAAGACGGTCCGCTCGCACGTGCGCGGTCTCGTGGTGCGGCTCGTGGCCGCCGGGGTCGACGTGCGTCTCGTGGGGCCGCGCTCGGTGCTCGCCACCTTCTCCGACGTGCTCGACGTCCGGACGCGGGCGACGGTGCTGCCGCTCGGGGACGACACCCGTCCGCTGCACGACCTCGCCGCCGCCGGCGTGCTCCGCGCCGCGGTGCGGCAGCACGACGTGGAGGTCGTGCACGCGCACGGCTTCCGCGCCGCCGCCGTCTCGGCCCTCGTGCTGCGCCTCCTGCGGCACCGGCCCGCGCTCGTCACGACGTGGCACGGGCTGCCCTTCCCGCTCACCGGCCGCCCGCTGACGGTCCGCTCGGGGGCCCGCCTGGTGGCCCGCTCCAGCGACGTCACGCTCGCGGCGAGCGAGGACCTGCGGGAGCTGGCCGTGCGGCTCGGCGCGGAGGACGTACGGACGTCACCGGTGGCGGCGCCGCGCGTGCCCGCGCCGCGGGAGCCGCGCGCGCTCCTGCGGGCCCGCCTGGCCGGCGACCTCGGCCTGCGCCCCGAGGTGCCGTGGGTCCTCGCGGTGGGGCGCATCGTGCCGGAGAAGGACCACGGGACCCTGCTCGCCGCGGCCGCCCGCTGGCGCGGGCTGCACCCCGCGCCCGAGGTGCTGCTGGTCGGGGTCGGCGCGGCGCCGGTCGTCGCGCGGCTCCGGCGCCAGATCGCCGAGGAGCGCCTGCCGGTGCGGCTGCTGGGCGCCCGCGACGACGTCGCGGACCTCATGCACGCCGCCGACGTGTTCGTCCTCACGTCGCGGTGGGAGGCGCCCGCCCTGGCGGTGCAGGAGTCGATGCAGGCGGGCCTGCCGGTGGTCGCGACGGCCGTGGGCGGCGTGCCCGACGTGCTGGGCGACGCGGGCGTCCTCGTCGCCGCCGGGGACCGTGAGGCCGTCGCGGTCGAGGTCGCGCGGCTGCTCGCCGACCCCGAGCGGGCCGAGGGGCTCGCGGCGGCGGCCCTGGCGCGGGCCCGGTCGCTGCCCGACGAGGACGAGGTCGCCGCGGCGGTGCTCGCCGCCTACGCCGACGCCCTGCGGAGACGTCCACGACGGGCGTGGCACGCGCGCTGAGGCCACCCGGCTGTTAGCGTGGAGGTCCGTGGTGGATCGCGCGGTGACCCAGCAGGTGTTCGTCACGGGAGGCGTCGCCTCCTCCCTCGGCAAGGGCCTCACCGCCTCCAGCCTCGGTCGGCTGCTCCGGGCCCGCGGCCTGCGGGTCGTCATGCAGAAGCTCGACCCCTACCTCAACGTCGACCCCGGCACCATGAACCCGTTCCAGCACGGGGAGGTGTTCGTCACCGAGGACGGCGCCGAGACCGACCTCGACATCGGTCACTACGAGCGCTTCCTCGACGCCGACCTCGACGCCTCGTCCAACGTGACGACCGGGCAGGTGTACTCGACGGTCATCGCGAAGGAGCGGCGCGGAGAGTACCTCGGCGACACCGTGCAGGTAATCCCGCACATCACCGACGAGATCAAGGCGCGCATGCGCGCGCAGGCCGGCCCCGGCACCGACGTCATCATCACCGAGGTGGGCGGAACCGTCGGCGACATCGAGTCGCTGCCGTTCCTGGAGGCGGCGCGCCAGGTGCGCCAGGACGTCGGGCGCGACAACGTCTTCTTCGTCCACGTGTCGCTCGTGCCGTTCATCGGCCCGTCCGGTGAGCAGAAGACGAAGCCGACCCAGCACTCCGTCGCCGCGCTGCGCAGCATCGGCATCCAGCCGGACGCCATCGTGTGCCGCGCGGACCGCGAGGTGCCGGACGGGGTCAAGCGCAAGATCGCCAACTCGTGCGACGTCGACGTGGAGGCGGTGGTCGCGGCCGTCGACGCGCCGAGCATCTACGACATCCCGAAGGTGCTGCACGCCGAGGGCCTCGACGCCTACGTCGTGCGCCGGCTCGGGCTGTCCTTCCGCGACGTCGACTGGACGCAGTGGGACGACCTGCTGCGGCGCGTGCACCACCCCGCCGACCGGGTCGAGGTCGCGCTCGTCGGCAAGTACACCGACCTGCCCGACGCCTACCTGTCGGTGACGGAGGCGCTGCGGGCCGGCGGGTTCGCCAACGACGCGCGCGTCGACCTGCGCTGGGTGCCGAGCGACGAGTGCCGGACCGCCGAGGGCGCGCGCCGGGCGCTCGACGGCGTCGACGCGGTGTGCGTGCCCGGGGGCTTCGGGGTCCGCGGCATCGAGGGCAAGCTCGGTGCCCTGCGCTGGTCGCGCGAGCACGGCGTGCCCACGCTGGGGCTGTGCCTCGGCATGCAGAGCATGGTCATCGAGTTCGCCCGCTCCGCCCTCGGGCTCGCCGACGCCAGCAGCTCGGAGTTCGACCCGACGACCACCCACCCCGTCATCGCGACGATGGCCGAGCAGGCCGACATCGTCGCGGGCACCGGCGACCTCGGCGGCACCATGCGGCTCGGCTCCTACGAGGCGCACCTGCAGGAGGGCTCGGTGGTGGCGGGCGTCTACGGCGGAGCCACGTGCACCGAGCGGCACCGGCACCGCTACGAGGTGAACAACGCCTACCGCGAGCGGCTGGGCGCCGCCGGCCTGCGGTTCTCCGGCACCAGCCCGGACGGGCGCCTCGTGGAGTTCGTCGAGCTCCCCGCCGACGTCCACCCGTTCTACGTCGGCACCCAGGCGCACCCGGAGTTCAAGTCCCGGCCCACCCGGGCGCACCCGCTGTTCGCCGGTCTCGTGGCGGCGGCGCTGCGACGGCAGGCCGAGGAGCGCCTCGACCTCGACGCCCCGCCGGGCGAGGACGGCCGGGCCGTGCCGGTCGCCGCCGGCGGCGGCGCGCGGACGGGGGCCTGAGGTGCCCGAGGACCGGTACGCCGCGCGCGAGGTCGTGCGCCGCGAGCGGCTGCACGACGGGATGAAGTGGGACGTCGTGCGGGACACGTTCCGCTTCGACGGCGACGACGTGCGGCGGGAGTACCTCCTGCACCCCGGGGCGGTGTCGGTCCTCGCGATGGACGAGCAGGAGCGGGTGCTCCTGCTCCGGCAGTACCGCCACCCCGTCCGCCACGAGCTGTGGGAGCTGCCGGCCGGCCTCCTCGACGAGGTCGACGAGCCGCCGGTGGAGGCCGCCCGCCGCGAGCTGTGGGAGGAGGTCGACCTGCGCGCCGACCGGCTCGACACCCTCGTGGACTTCCTCAACAGCCCCGGCGGGTCCGACGAGGCGCAGCGGGTGTTCCTCGCCCGCGGGGTCCACGAGGTGCCCGAGGACGAGCGCTACTCGCGCACCGCGGAGGAGGCCGGCATCGTCACGGCCTGGTTCCCGCTCGACGACGTGATCGCCGACGTGC
The DNA here is from genome assembly GCF_037153975.1 of Aquipuribacter sp. SD81. Lineage (NCBI taxonomy): Bacteria > Bacillati > Actinomycetota > Actinomycetes > Micrococcales > Intrasporangiaceae > Aquipuribacter > Aquipuribacter sp. SD81. The sequence goes on along the minus strand of NZ_JBBAYJ010000025.1, from coordinate 47,173 downwards.
TGGCGGGGCGGCTGCAGAACCCCGGCCTCGCCGTCGCCGTGCTCGCCGCCGACGCCGCCCGTCGCACCGGCTGGGCGAGCCTGCGTCCCGTCGACGCGCCGTGGCCGATGCACCCGCGCTGGCGGCCCGAGCCGCGCACCGACGGCCCCGCCGACGGTCCGGCGCCGCGGGCGGCCGGGCACACGGGCGAGCAGGCGCGGGCCAGCACCTAGACTCCCCGGGTCCGTCCCGCCCACCGCAGCAGGAGAGTCCTCGCGTGCTTCGCACCCACCCGGCCGGTGTCCTCGACGCCGGGATGACCGACACCCCCGTCACGCTCGCCGGCTGGGTGGCCCGCCGGCGCGACCACGGCGGCGTCGCCTTCCTCGACCTGCGGGACGCCTCGGGCGTCGTGCAGGTGGTCGTGCGCGACGAGGTCCTCGACTCCTCCGGCGCGCACGACCTGCGCAACGAGTACTGCGTGCAGGTCGACGGCGTCGTGCGGCGGCGTCCCGAGGGCAACGAGAACCCGGCGCTGCCGACGGGCGAGGTCGAGGTCGACGTCCGCTCGCTGACGGTGCTGAGCCCGGCGGACCCGCTGCCCTTCCAGGTCGACGAGCACGTCGAGGTGGGGGAGGAGGCGCGCCTGCGCCACCGCTACCTCGACCTGCGCCGCCCGGCTCCGGCCGCGGCGATGCGGCTGCGCAGCGCCGTCAACAAGGCCGCGCGGGCGGTGCTGGACGCCCAGGGCTTCCTCGAGGTCGAGACCCCGACCCTCACCCGCTCCACCCCGGAGGGCGCGCGCGACTTCGTCGTGCCCGCGCGGCTCGCGCCCGGGTCGTTCTACGCGCTGCCGCAGAGCCCGCAGCTGTTCAAGCAGCTGCTCATGGTCGGCGGGCTCGAGCGCTACTACCAGATCGCCCGCTGCTACCGCGACGAGGACTTCCGCGCCGACCGGCAGCCGGAGTTCACCCAGCTCGACGTGGAGATGAGCTTCGTCGAGCAGGACGACGTCATCGCTGTCGCCGAGGACGTGCTGCGGGCGCTGTGGGCGCTGGTCGGGCACGAGGTGACCGCGCCGCTGCCGCGCATCACCTACGCCGAGGCCATGGCGCGCTACGGCACCGACAAGCCCGACCTGCGCTTCGGCCTCGAGCTCGTCGACTGCACCGACTACTTCGCCGACACCCCGTTCCGCGTCTTCCAGCAGAAGGCGTCCGGCGGGTACGTGGGCGCCGTCGTCATGCCGGGTGGTGCCTCGCAGCCGCGGCGCACGCTCGACGCGTGGCAGGAGTGGGCCAAGCAGCGCGGCGCCAAGGGGCTCGCGTACGTGCTCGTGGCCGAGGACGGCACCCTCGGCGGGCCGGTCGCGAAGAACCTCTCCGACGGCGAGCGCGACGGCCTGCTCGCCCACACCGGCGCCGCCGTCGGCGACTGCGTGTTCTTCGCCGCCGGCGTGCCCGCCGAGGCGCGCGCGCTGCTGGGGGCGGCGCGGGTGGAGATCGCCCACCGGACCGGTCTCGTGGCCGCCGCGGACGAGGCCGCGGGCGGCAAGGCGTGGTCGTTCGTGTGGGTGGTCGACGCGCCCCTGTTCGAGCCCGCCGCCGCCGCCACCGCGGCCGGCGACGTCGCGGTCGGGGGCGGGGAGTGGACGGCGGTGCACCACGCCTTCACCTCGCCGAAGCCGGAGTGGCTCGACTCCTTCGACACCGACCCCGGCAACGCGCTCGCGTACGCCTACGACATCGTGTGCAACGGCAACGAGATCGGCGGCGGGTCGATCCGTATCCACCGCCGCGACGTGCAGGAGCGCGTGTTCGCCCTCATGGGCATCGACCGCGAGGCGGCGCAGGAGAAGTTCGGCTTCCTGCTCGAGGCGTTCCGCTTCGGCGCGCCGCCGCACGGCGGCATCGCCTTCGGCTGGGACCGGATCGTCATGCTGCTCGCGGGCGCGGACTCCCTGCGCGACGTCATCGCGTTCCCCAAGTCCGGCGGCGGCCACGACCCGCTCACCGGTGCGCCCGCGCCCATCACGGCGCAGCAGCGCAAGGAGGCGGGCCTCGACGCGAAGCCCGCGCCCGCCGCACACACGTCCTGAGGGCGCGCGCCGAGCCGGGACCGACGCCCGGCTCGGTGCGCCCGTGGCGGCCGGCGCACCCCTCACCCGGCGGGCGGGCCTCCGACGTAGTCGTGGCCGTCGGCGAAGCCGATGCGGGCGTACGTGCGGCGGGCGGCGTCGTTCGACGCCCACAGCGCGAGCGACACCGCTGCGTGGCGGCCGAGCAGCGACCGCGTCATGCCCGCGGTCAGCGCGCCGCCGAGGCCGCGGCCGCGCGCGGCCGGGTGCGTCGCGATCGCCGCGAGGTGCGGCACGCCGGGCGCGTGCTCGGTCACGGCGCCGCACGCCAGCAGTGTGCCGTCGTCGCCGCGGAGCCCCGCCCAGCGGCGCACCCACGGGCTGCCGGGACGGACGAACGCGTGCGGGCTCGCCTCGTCGAGCAGCCTTGCGACGTCGTCGACCGGCGGGTCCCACGCCACCCGCTCCTCCCAGGGCGCCGCCGGCAGCGGGCGGGTGGTGTGCCGCCACGCCCAGCCGAAGGTGCGCCCGGGCTCCAGGCCGAGGCCGACCGCGCCGCCAGCCAGGGCGGCCGCGGCGGCCGGGACCGTGAGGTCTGGCGCTCCGGTGGCGGCGCGCAGGGAGCCCGCGACCGCGGCGACCGCGGCGGGGTCCCCGTCGACGAGCAGCGCGCCGGTGTCCCAGTACGACATCGGCCCCACGACGACCGCCCACCAGGCGCCGTGGTCCGTGCCGCCCGTGCGCACCTCGCGGACCGCCGAGGCCGGCACGTGCCAGCGGACGAACGCGTCCCCGCCCGACGCGCGCACGGCGTCGACCCACGACCGGCCGACGACACGGCCGGGCACGGGGGACCGGGTCACTCCGACACCCCGAACCGCTCGTGCAGCCGGCGCAGCGGCCCCGGCGCCCACCAGTTCCACTCCCCGAGCAGCGTCATGGTCGCCGGCACCAGCAGGACGCGGACGAGGGTGGCGTCGATCGCGACGGCCACCGCGAGCGCCACCCCCGTCTGCTTGATGATGAGCAGCTCGCCCGTGACGAAGCCGGCGAACACGATGCAGATGATGAGCGCCGCGGAGGTGATGATGCGCCCCGAGCGCTGCAGCCCCGCAGCGACGGCGGCGTCGTTGGGCAGGCCCGCGTCGCGCAGCTCCTTGATGCGGGCGAGCAGGAACACCTCGTAGTCCATCGCGAGCCCGAAGCCGAGCGCGAGCACGAGCGGCGGGATGAACACCTCGATGCCGCCGGTCGCGGTGAAGCCGAGCAGCTCCTCGCCGTAGCCGTCCTGGAAGACGAGCACGAGGACGCCGAAGCTCGCGCCGAGCGACAGCACGTTGAGCACGAGGGCCTTGGCCGGCACGAGCAGCGAGCCCGTCATGAGGAACAGCAGGACGAACGTCGCGGTGACGACGACCGCCACCGCCAGCGGGGCCTGCTCGACGAGGGCGTCGGTGAAGTCGACGAGGTTGGCGGGCAGCCCCGTCACGTACGTCTCGCCGCCGTCGACGCCGACCGCGCGCACCGCCTCGACCGCGCCGCGAGCCTCGCCGGAGGCGACGTCGTCGACGTCGAGGACGAGGTCGACGACCGCGACCGCCTCGGCGCCGTCGGTGTCGAGGACCTGAGCCGGGCGCACCTCGGCGACCTCGGGCAGGTCGGCGAGGGACGCGCTGAGGTCGGCGAGGGCCGCCTCGTCCGTCCGGGTCGAGACCACGGTGAGGTCGGGGCCGCCGAGCGCCGGGAAGTCCTCGGCGAGGGTCTCGAAGAGCACCCGCTGCTCGGCGCCCTCGGGCAGCAGCTCGATGCCGCTGGAGCGCAGCCGGATGTCGAGGGCGGGCACCGCCAGCGCCGCGAGCACCGCCGTCACCGCCACGACGACGAGCCACGGCCGGGCCTGCGTCCACGCCGCCAGGCGCGAGAAGACCCCGACGGGCGGGGGCACGTCACCGAAGGCGCGGGTGAGCCGGCGCAGGCCGGGGACCCGGCGCAGCAGCCCGGGCCGCAGCAGCCGGGCGCCGCCCACCGCGAGCAGCGCGGGCACGAGGGTGAGGGCGACCAGCAGCGCGACCGCCACGACGCTGAGGCCCGCCGCCCCGACCGCGCGGAGGATGTCGGCCTCGAACAGCAGCAGGCCCGACAGCGACAGAGCCACGGTGAGGCCGGAGAACATGACGGTCCGCCCCGCCGTCGACATGGTCCGGCGCAGCGCGTCGACCCGCTGCTCGCGCTCGCTGTGCCGGTGGCGCCGGCCCGGGACCTGCCGGTCGGCGGGCAGGTCCGCGACCGGCACGCGGGCCTCCTCGCGGTACCGCGACACGATGAGCAGGCCGTAGTCGATCGACAGGCCGAGACCGAGCACCGTGAGGACGCTGACGACGGAGGAGTCGACGTCGACGGCGTAGGAGAACGCGAGCAGGCTCGCGAGCGCCCCCGCGATCGAGGCGACCGCCCCCACGACCGGGATGCCGGCGGCGAGGAAGCCGCCGAAGACGAAGACCATGACCGCCAGCGACACCGGCAGCGCGACGAGCTCCCCGGCGCGCAGGTCCTCCTCCACCTGACCCGTGATCGCCTCGACGAGCTGCTCGACACCGCCGACCTCGCCCCGCGCGCCCGGCACCTCGGCCGCCGTGTCGGCGACGAGCGCCTCCAGGCGCTCGACGACCGCCCCGGCCTGCGCCTCGTCGGCGTCGTCCGCGGGGGTGACGACGACGGCGACGGCGTCCCCGCCGGTCCCGACGAACGCCTGCCCGCGAGCGTCCTCGGGCCCGAAGGCGTAGGGGTCGACGACGCCGGCCACGCCGTCGAGGGCGAGCAGGTCCTCCCGCGCGTCGCCGACCAGCTCCGCGACGGCCGGGTCGGCGGGGTCGAGCCCCTCCAGCAGGGCGGTGACGGCCGGACCGGTGTCGGAGCGCTCGTCGAGCAGCTCCTGCGCGGTGCGCGAGTCCCCCGGCACGGTGGGCTCGCCCGAGGTGAGCCGGTCGAACAGCGACTGGTTGCCGAACGTGCCGGACGCCAGCCCGAAGCCTCCGACGGCGACGAGCAGCCACACCAGCAGCGTCACCGCCGGGTGGTGGCCGACGAGACCACCGAGACGTCCGAGCACGGCGATAGGTTGTCAGCAGTGACGACACCCCACGACGCGGACCCGGACGGCGCGGTCCCCCTCGCCGTCCGCATGCGTCCGGCGCGCGCCGAGGAGCTGCTCGGCCAGCAGCACCTGCTGGCGCCGGGCTCGCCGCTGCGCCGGCTCGTGGAGGCCGACGCCACCGCCGGGCCCGCCCGGCGGGTCGGGCCGTCCTCGGTGCTGCTGTGGGGCCCGCCCGGGGTGGGCAAGACGACGATCGCGCACCTCGTCGCCGCCGCACCGGGCCGGCGCTACCGCGAGCTGTCGGCGGTGACGGCGGGCGTCAAGGACGTGCGCGCCGTCATCGACGACGCCCGCCACGCCCGCAACGGTCTCGAGCAGACCCAGACGGTCCTGTTCCTCGACGAGATCCACCGCTTCAGCAAGGCGCAGCAGGACGCGCTGCTGCCCGCGGTGGAGAACCGCTGGGTCGTCCTCGTGGCCGCGACGACCGAGAACCCGTCGTTCTCCGTCGTCGCGCCGCTGCTGTCGCGCTCGCTCGTCCTCACGCTGCGCCCGCTCACCGACGACGACGTCCGGGCGCTGCTCGAGCGGGCGGTCGACGACGCCCGCGGGCTCGGCGGGCACGTGCGGCTCGCGACGGAGGCGCTGGACCACGTGGTCCGCCTCGCCGGTGGCGACGCCCGGCGCGCGCTGACCGTGCTGGAGGCCGCGGCCGGGGCCGCGCTCGCCCGGGCCGACGCGGACGACGACGAGCCGGTCGAGGTGACGCTCGCCGACGCCGAGGCGGCCGTCGACGTCGCCGCCGTCCGCTACGACCGCGACGGCGACCAGCACTACGACGTCGCGAGCGCCCTCATCAAGTCCGTCCGCGGCAGCGACGTCGACGCGGCCCTGCACTACCTCGCGCGCATGCTCGAGGCGGGGGAGGACCCGCGCTTCGTCGCGCGCCGGCTCATGATCAGCGCGAGCGAGGACATCGGCATGGCCGACCCCACGGCGCTGCAGACCGCGGTCGCGGCCGCGCAGTCCGTCGCGCTCATCGGCATGCCGGAGGCGCGCATCGTGCTCGCGCAGGCCGTCGTGCACCTCGCGACGGCCCCGAAGTCGAACGCCGCCTACCTCGGCGTCGACGCCGCCCTCGCCGACGTGCGGGCCGGGCGGGGCGGGCCGGTCCCCGCGCACCTGCGCGACGCCCACTACGCGGGGGCGCGTGCGCACGGGCACGGGGTCGGCTACCGGTACGCCCACGACGAGCCGCACGGCGTCGCGCGCCAGCAGTACCTGCCCGACGACCTCGCCGACCGCGTGTACTACCGGCCCACCGACCGAGGCGTCGAGGGACGGCTCGCCGAGCGCCTCGAGCGGCTGCGCGCCCTGCTCGGACGCGGTGCCGCACCCGGCAGCGGGTAGGGTCGCGGCCATGTCCGACGTGCCTGCGTTCCTCGGGGCGATCGCGGGGCTCATCGCGGCCGTCGCGTTCCTGCTCCTCGTCATCTGGCTCGCCATCCCGCTGGTCAAGCTGGGCTCGGCCATCGACGAGGCCCGCATCACGATCCGGAACCTGTCGAACGAGACGACACCGCTCATCTCCGAGGTCACCACCACGGTCGCCACGACGAACGAGCAGATGCAGAAGGTCGACACCATCACGACCAACGTCGCCTCGACGACGACGAACGTGTCGGCGCTCACCGCCCTGTTCGCCGCGACGCTCGGCAGCCCGATCATCCGCGTCGCCGCCTTCACCTACGGGGTGCGGCAGGCGCTGTCCGGCGCCCGCGCCGGGCGCCGCGCGGGACGGCGGGCCCGGTGAGCCGGCTCGTGTGGCTCGGCCTGGGCGCCGTGGCCGGTGTCGTGGTCGTCCGGCGGGCGGGGGCGGCGCTGCGGCGCACGACCCCGGAGTCCGTCGCCGACGCGAGCAGCCGCTTCGCCTCCACGCTCGGCCAGAACGCGGCCGCCGGGGTGGGCACGCAGGTGCGGCGCCTCGCCGACGCCGTGCAGGACTTCGCCGCCGCCGTCCGCGAGGGCGCCGCCGAGCGCGAGGAGATGCTGCGCGCCGCGCTCGGCGTCGACGTCGAGACCGGGGGCCTGGACCCCGACGAGGCCCGGCACCTGCTCGAGCACCCCACCGAGGAGCACGGCGCCCGCCGCGCGGGCTGAGCCTGCCCCGCCCCGCACGAGCGCCGTCCCGCCGGCCGGCGCCGGACGCGGACGAGACCACGAGACGCCCGAACGAGACCCCGAACGAGGACCGTCATGGAGACCGCCGAGATCCGCCGCCGCTGGCTGCAGTTCTTCGCCGACCGCGACCACACCGTCGTCCCGAGCGCCTCGCTCATCTCCCCGGACCCGTCGCTGCTGTTCACCGTGGCCGGCATGGTGCCCTTCATCCCGTACCTGACCGGCCGGGAGACCCCGCCCTACGCGCGGGCGACGAGCGTGCAGAAGTGCGTGCGCACCCTCGACATCGAGGAGGTCGGCCGCACGACGCGCCACGGCACGTTCTTCCAGATGAACGGCAACTTCTCCTTCGGCGACTACTTCAAGGAGGGGGCGATCCGCTTCGCCTGGGACCTCCTCACCACGCCGCAGGACGCGGGCGGGTACGGCTTCGACCCGGACACGCTGTGGGCGACCGTCCACGAGGAGGACGACGAGGCGTTCCAGCTGTGGCAGGACGTCGCCGGCCTGCCGGCGGAGCGGATCCAGCGCCGCGGCCGCAAGGACAACTACTGGCACACCGGCCAGCCCGGACCCGGCGGGCCGTGCTCGGAGATCTACGTCGACCGCGGCCCGGCGTACGGCCGCGAGGGCGGGCCCGTCGCCGACGAGGACCGCTACCTCGAGGTGTGGAACCTCGTGTTCATGCAGTACGAGCTCACCGACGTGCGCTCCAAGGAGGAGTTCACGATCGTCGGGGAGCTCCCGGCGAAGAACATCGACACCGGCATGGGCCTGGAGCGCGTCGCGCTGCTGCTGCAGGGCGTCGACAACATGTACGAGATCGACGAGGTGCGCCCGGTGCTGGACCGGGCCGCGTCCCTCGCGGGCGTGACGTACGGCGAGGACGCGGAGTCCGACGTCCGGCTGCGCGTGGTCGCCGACCACGTCCGCAGCGCGCTCATGCTGGTCGGTGACGGGGTGCGCCCCGGCAACGAGGGCGCGGGCTACGTGCTGCGCCGCCTCGTGCGCCGCGCGGTGCGCGCCATGCGCCTGCTCGGCGTGAGCACACCCGTCCTGCCCGAGCTGCTGCCGGTCTCGATGGAGCGCATGAGCCGGTCCTACCCGGAGCTCGCGGAGGAGTTCGGCCGCATCTCCGCCGTCGCCTACGCGGAGGAGGAGGCGTTCCGGCGCACCCTCACCGCCGGCACGTCGATCTTCTCCGGTGCCGCCGACGCGGCGCGCGCGCAGGGGCGCCGCACGCTGAGCGGCGACCAGGCGTTCCAGCTGCACGACACGTACGGCTTCCCCATCGACCTCACCCTGGAGATGGCCGCCGAGCAGGGGCTCGAGGTCGACGCCGAGGGCTTCCGGCGGCTCATGGCCGAGCAGCGGGACCGTGCCCGCGCCGACGCCCGCGCCAAGAAGACCGGCGGCGTCGACACCGGCGTCTACCGCGAGGTGTCGGACGGTCTCGGCTCGGCCGTCGACTTCACGGGCTACACGACCACGGCGGACGAGGGCCGCGTCGTGGGGCTGCTCGTCGGCGGCGTCGCCGTCCCCGCGGCGGGCGAGGGCACCGACGTCGAGCTCGTGCTCGACCGCACCCCCTTCTACGCCGAGGGCGGCGGGCAGCTGCCCGACGGCGGCACCGTCCGCACGACGTCCGGCGCGCTCGTCGACGTCGTCGACGTCCAGAGCCCCCTCACCGGCCTCGTCGTGCACCGCGGCACCGTGACGGCCGGGGAGGTCCTCCTCGGCGACGCGGTCCGCGCCGAGGTCGACGTCGAGCGCCGGCGCGCGATCAGCCGGGCGCACACCGCGACGCACATGGTGCACAAGGCGATCCGCGAGGCCCTCGGGGAGACCGCGACGCAGGCGGGCTCGGAGAACGCCCCCGGCCGGTTCCGCTTCGACTTCTCCTCCTCCGGGCCCGTGCCGGGCACGGTGCTCCGCGACGTCGAGCAGCGGGTCAACACCCTGCTCGCCGACGACCTCGAGGTCACGGCCGAGGTCATGACGCAGGACCAGGCCCGTGCGGCCGGGGCGATGGCGCTGTTCGGGGAGAAGTACGGCGACGCGGTCCGCGTCGTGAGCGTCGGGGACTGGGCCCGCGAGCTGTGCGGCGGCACCCACGTCGACCGTTCCGGGCAGCTCGGGGTCGTCACGCTGCTCGGCGAGAGCTCGATCGGCGCGGGGGTGCGCCGCGTGGAGGCGCTGGTCGGCGTCGACGCCTACGCCCACCTCGCGCGCGAGCACGTGCTCCTCGCGAGCGTGAGCGACGCCCTCAAGGTCCGTCCGGACGAGGTGCCCGAGCGCGTCGGCAGCATCGTGACGCGGCTGCGCGAGGCGGAGAAGGAGCTGCAGCGGCTGCAGGCCGAGCGCGTCCTCGCCGCCGCCCCGCGGCTCGCCGAGGGCGCGGACCTCGTCGGGCCGGTCCGGCTCGTCACCGGCTCGCTCGGCGAGGTCGGGGGTGACGACGTCCGCACGCTCGTGCTCGACGTGCGCCAGCGCCTCGGCGACAGCGCGCCCGCCGTGGTCGCGCTCAGCGCCGTCGCGAAGGGTCGCCCGCTCGTCGTCGTCGCGACGAACGCGACCGCACGCGAGCAGGGCGTGGCCGCGGGCGACCTCGTGCGGGCGGCCGCGACGGTGCTCGGCGGCGGCGGTGGCGGCAAGCCGGACCTCGCCCAGGGCGGCGGCACGGACCCGGCGAAGGTCGACGACGCCCTCGCGGCGGTGCGGCGGCTCGTCGCCGAGGTGGTCGGGGCCTGAGGATGGGCGCCTGCCTCGCGGTCGACCCCGGCTCGGTCAGGGTCGGGGTCGCCGTCAGCGACCCCCGGCGCACGGTCGCGGTGCCGCTGGACACGCTGCGTCGCAGCGGTGACGGCACCGACGTCCGCGAGCTCGCCGCCATCGCCGCCGAGCGCGAGGTGACCGACGTCGTCGTGGGCCTGCCGGTCGGGCTGTCGGGTCGGGAGGGGCCGGCCGCGGCCGAGGCGCGCGCCTACGCCCAGCGGCTCGCCGACGCCCTCGCGCCGCTGCCCGTGCGGCTCGTCGACGAGCGGTTCACCACCACGAGCGCGCACCAGGCGCTGCACCAGGCAGGACGCAAGGGCCGCACGCACCGTACGGTGGTGGACAGGACGGCGGCCGCCATCCTGCTCCAGCACGTCCTCGACGCCGAGGGTGCCGGGGCCGACCCCCAGGCGGCCGCACGACGTGGAGAGCCCGTCCCCCCGCGGGGCGGGCCCGTGACAGGAGCGGACGCATGACCGACCCGGGCCCCGGGGGGCACGGCGACCTCGACAGCGCCGACCTGCGCACCGTCGACCTCGACGGCGTCGACCTGGCCGAGCTGCGCCGGACCAGTCCGCGACGCGCGGCCCGCGTCGAGGCCGAGCTGCACCGGCGTGCCACGGAGGGCGAGGAGCCGGTCCGTGAGGCCTTCCACGAGCCGCTCCACGAGCCGGTCGACGAGCCGGTCCACGAGCCGGTCGAGCCGTCCGTCCACGGCGAGCCGTACGAGCAGCCGTACGAGCAGCCGCACGGCGGGCCGTACGAGCAGCCGCACGCGGAGCCGTACGAGCAGCCCCACGACCACCCGTACGACCAGCACCACGACGGGGACGTCCAGCCGCAGGCCGCGCCGGTCGTGCACCCGTGGGACGAGCCGGACTACGACCACACCTTCGGCGACCCCGTCGCCGACGGCTACGTGCCGGCCGAGGTCGAGCCGGTCCCGACCCGCCGCGGGCTCCGGTCGGCGCTGCGGCTCGTGCTCATGACCGTGGTCGTCGGCGCCGTCGGGGTCGCCGGCTGGTTCGCGTGGCAGCAGGTGAGCCCCGTCCTCGACCAGGTGGGCGACGTCGAGCTGTTCGCGGGGGCCGAGGACTTCGAGGGGCCGGGCGAGGGTGCCGTCGAGGTCGTCGTCGAGCCGGGCGAGACGGGCCGCGAGATGGGGCAGTCGCTCGTCGACGCCGGGGTCGTGGCGAGCGTCGAGGCCTTCGTCGCCGCCGCCAACGCCGAGCCCGACTTCACCGCCGTGCAGCCCGGCACGTACACGCTGCCGCAGGGCATCCCCGCCACCGACGCCGTCGCCGGCCTGCTCGACCCCGCCAACCGCGCCCGCGAGGACACGGTCGTCTTCGCCGAGGGCCTGCGGGTCGAGCAGGTGCTCGACCGCCTCGCCGAGCAGACGGGCGCCGACCGCGACGAGCTGGAGGCCGCTCTCGACGAGGTCGAGCTGCCGGCGGCGGCCCCCGCGCCGGAGGACGTGCTCGTCCACCCGGCGGAGGGGTTCCTCTACCCCGACGGCTACCAGTTCGGCGACGACGCGACGCCCGTGGAGATGCTGCAGACGATGGTCGACCGCGGCCAGGAGGTGCTAGCCGAGGTGGGGGTGCCGCCGGAGGAGCAGCTCCGGGTGCTCACCGAGGCGAGCCTCATCCAGGGCGAGGCCCGGCTCGACGAGGACTTCGGCCGGGTGGCGCAGGTGATCGAGAACCGCATCGACCAGGGCATCCCGCTGCAGCTGGACTCCACGACGAACTACGCGACGCAGACCTTCGACATCCGCACCACGGACGAGCAGCGCGCGAGCGACAGCCCGTACAACACGTACGCGGTCCAGGGCCTGCCGCCGGCGCCCATCAAGAACCCGGGCCGGCAGGCGATCGAGGCGGCGCTGTCCCCGACGCCCGGGCCGTGGGTGTACTTCGTCACCGTCGACCTGTGCACGGGCGAGACGGCCTTCGCGGAGACCCTCGACGAGCACAACGCGAACGTGCGGCAGCTCAACGAGTTCCAGCGCGAGAACAGCGTCGACGGCCAGCTCGTCTGTGACTGACGATGTCGCGGCGGCGGCCGCGCGGCGGGCGGCCGTCCTCGGCTCGCCCGTCGCCCACTCGCTCTCCCCGGTGCTCCACACCGCCGCCTGGGCCTCCCTCGGGCTCGAGGGCTGGACCTACGAGCGGCGCGAGGTCGACGCGGCGGGGCTCGCCGGCCTCGTCGACGACCTCGACGCCGACCCGGCGTGGGTCGGGCTGTCGCTCACGATGCCGCTCAAGCAGGCCGTCCTGCCGCTGCTCGACACCGCCGACGAGGCCGTCGACGTCACCGGCGCGTGCAACACGCTCGTGTGGGGGCCGGCGCCCGACGGCGCACGGCGAGCTCGGCACGGCGCGAACACCGACGTCGCCGGCATCGTCGCCGCGCTGCAGGAGGTCGCGCCCGGTGGGCCGGGCTGGGCGCCGGCCGTCGCGCACGTGCTCGGCGGCGGCGCGACCGCCGCCTCCACCATCCTCGCGCTGCGCCGGCTCGGCTGCCCGACCGCCGTCGTCCACGTGCGCGACCCCGCCCGCGCGGGCGCCGTCACCGCTGCGGCCCAGCGCTGCGGCAGCGCCGTCGAGCTCCGGCCGTGGCCGGACGCCGGGACGGCGCCCGCCCTGGCCGCGGCCGACGTCGTCGTGTCGACCGTCCCGGGCGGCGCCGCCGACGCGGTCGCCGCGCTCGTACCGCGCCGGGTCCAGGGTGTGCTCCTCGACGTCGCCTACGAGCCGTGGCCGAGCGCGCTCGCCCGCGCGTGGGCGGGCGCCGGGGGAGCGGTCGCGCCGGGCAGCCTCATGCTGCTGCACCAGGCCGTCGAGCAGGTGGCCCTCATGACCGGCCGGCGCCCCGAGGTTGCGCCCATGCGGGTGGCGCTCGCCGCCGCCCGGCCCGACATCCCCCTCTAGGGTCAAGCGGGCGGCTACCGGCGCCGACCTCCTGGTCCATGACCTCCTCCCTGCGCGGGCGAGCGGCGGTGGGCCGGTGAAGCAGCTGACCGACATCCTCCTCGAGGAGCGGCTCGTCGACGCCGCCCAGCTCGACGAGGCGTGGCTGGAGCACGAGCGCGTCGGCACCCCGCTCGGCCGGATCCTCGTGGAGATGGGCCACATCACCGAGTCGCAGCTGGTCGCCGCGCTCGCGAGCCAGATCGGCCTGGAGTTCGTCGACCTCACCGAGGCGCCGGTCGACGCGACGGCGGTCGCCGCCCTCAACGCGACCATCTGCCGGCGCCACACGGTCCTGCCGATCGGCTACGACGACGGCGGCCGGCTGCGCCTGGCGATGGCGGACCCGGGCAACGTGTTCGCCCTCGACGACGTCCGGCAGATCACGGGCCGCGAGGCGCGCCCGGTCGTCGCGACCCGCGACGACCTGCTCGCCGCCATCGACCGGTACTGCCGCGCCGACGCCGACATGGACGACATCACGAGCGCGATCGACGGCGAGGAGGCCGACGACGAGCTCGCCCACGTCCGTGAGGTCGTCGAGGACGCGCCGATCGTCAAGTACGTCAACATGCTCATCACCCAGGCGATCCAGGACCGGGCGAGCGACATCCACGTGGAGCCGGGCGAGGACGCGCTGCGCATCCGCTGCCGCATCGACGGCGTGCTCCACGAGGTCATGCGCTCGCCGAAGGCCATCGCCAGCGGCGTCGTGTCCCGCCTGAAGATCATGAGCGACATCGACATCGCCGAGCGACGCAAGCCGCAGGACGGCCGCCTGTCGATCAACGCGAACGGCCGCAAGATCGACCTGCGCGTGGCGACGCTGCCGACGGTGTGGGGCGAGAAGGTCGTCATGCGCATCCTCGACAACTCCAACACGCGGATGGCGCTGACGGACCTCGGCTTCAGCGACTCCAACGCCGAGCGCTTCAAGACCTCCTACGTGAAGCCGTACGGCATGATCCTCGTCACCGGCCCGACCGGCTCCGGCAAGTCGACGACGCTGTACGCGACGCTCAACGTCGTCTCCAAGCCCGAGATCAACGTCATCACGGTCGAGGACCCCGTCGAGTACCGGCTGCCCGGCATCAACCAGGTGCAGGTCAACCCCAAGGCCGGGCTGACGTTCGCCGCGGCGCTGCGCTCCATCCTGCGCTCGGACCCCGACGTCGTGCTGCTGGGCGAGATCCGCGACCACGAGACCGCGCAGATCTCCATCGAGGCCGCGCTCACCGGTCACCTCGTGCTGTCGACGCTGCACACCAACGACGCCCCGAGCGCCGTCACGCGCCTGACGGAGATGGACGTGGAGCCGTTCCTCGTCGGCTCCGCCCTCGACGCCGTCCTCGCGCAGCGCCTCGCGCGCCGGCTGTGCGGCAAGTGCTCGGAGGACTACGTGCCCGACCGCGCGGAGCTCGAGGCGGTCCGCTTCGGGCTGCACCCCGACGAGCCCGTCCCGACGCTGCGCCGCCCGGTCGGCTGCACCGCGTGCGCGAAGACCGGCTACAAGGGCCGGCTCGCGCTGCACGAGGTCATGCTCGTGAGCGAGGAGATCGAGCGGCTGACGGTCGCGCGCGCGTCGGCCACCGAGATCGGCGCGATCGCGCGCGAGCAGGGCATGACGACGCTGCGCCAGGACGGCATGGCGAAGGTCCGGGCCGGGGTCACGACGGTCGACGAGATCCTGCGGGTGGTCGCGTGAGCGGTGCGCTCAAGGCGCCCCTCCTGGGCGCCGACACGTACCGGTGGCGCCGCTCCGGCGTCACCCGCCGACCCGTCAGACGCAGCAGGGGTGTGCAGTGAGCGACCAGGGCTACCAGCCGAACAGCTTCGCCTTCGACGGCGCGAGCGCGCCGCGACTGCCCGGGGTCCCCGGACCCGCCGCCGGCTACCAGGACGTCGGTGCGTCGGCGCCCGCGGTCCCGCCGCCGGCGACCCCGTCGTGGACGCCGTCGGTCATGCCGAGCGGCGCGCCCGCCGCACCGGCGCCGGCACCGGCGGAGGCGTTCCAGGACTTCGACTACTCGAGCTGGTCCGACGACTCCCTCGGCGAGGCCGACGTCGACATCGACGGCGGGTTCGACTCCGTCGCCGCGCGCTTCGACGCGCCGGAGGCGCTCGAGGTGTCGGAGTCCCCGGAGACCACGCACCGCGAGTTCGAGCTCAACGAGGTCCTCATCGAGCTGCTCGAGCGCGGCGGGTCCGACCTCCACCTCACGACCGGCGCGTCGCCCGCGATGCGGGTGTCGGGCGAGCTCGTGCAGCTCGACGAGTACCCGAAGCTGACGCCGCTCGACACCCAGCGCGTGCTGTACGCCGTGCTCACGCAGAAGCAGCGGGAGAAGTTCGAGGAGAACCTCGAGCTCGACCTCGCCTACGCCGTCCCCGGGCACGCGCGCTTCCGCGTCAACGTCTACCGCCAGCGCGAGTCGCTCGGGGCGGCCTTCCGCGTGATCCCCTACGAGATCAAGCCGCTCGAGGACCTCGGCGTGCCGCCGGTCGTCAACAACTTCGCGGGCCTGCCCCGCGGCATGGTCCTCGTGACCGGCCCGACCGGCTCCGGCAAGTCGACCACCCTCGCGGCCGTCGTCGACCAGGCGAACCGGACCCGCAAGGACCACATCATGACGGTCGAGGACCCCATCGAGTTCCTCCACCACCACAAGGGCTGCATCGTCAACCAGCGCGAGGTGGGGGAGGACACGAAGTCCTTCGCCAACGCGCTCAAGCACGTGCTGCGCCAGGACCCCGACATCATCCTCGTCGGCGAGATGCGCGACCTCGAGACCATCCACGTCGCGCTGACCGCGGCCGAGACGGGCCACCTCGTGTTCGGCACGCTGCACACGCAGGACGCCGCCCAGACGATCGACCGCGTCATCGACGTGTTCCCGCCGCACCAGCAGCAGCAGGTGCGCACGCAGCTCGCGGGGGCCATCCAGGGCGTCGTCTGCCAGACGCTGTGCAAGAAGGCCGACGGTCGCGGGCGCGTCGTCGCGACCGAGGTCATGGTCGCGACGCCCGCCATCCGCAACCTCATCCGCGAGGGCAAGACCCACCAGATCTACTCCGCCATGCAGGCCGGCGCGCAGCACGGCATGCACACGCTCGACCAGCACCTCGCCGAGCTCGTGCGCACCGGCCAGATCACGTGGGAGCACGGCCTCGAGAAGTGCCACCACGTCGAGGACTACCAGCGCCTGACCGGGCGCGGCTGAACAGGGCCCGAGGACACAGGAGAGCGGCCATGGCTGCAGCGACGAAGACGTACGAGTACTCGGTCCGCGACCGGGCGGGCAAGCTCACCTCGGGCAAGCTCGAGGCCGCCAACGAGGCGGTGCTCGTCAGCAAGCTCAAGCAGATGGGCTACGCGCCGGTCAGCGTGCGGGAGACCGGCGGCGGTGGTGGTCTCAACATGGAGATCAAGCTGCCGTTCGGCAACGGGGTCAAGCTCGCGGACCTCGCCATCATGTCCCGGCAGTTCGCGACGATGATCAACAGTGGGCTGTCGCTGTTGCGGGCGCTCACGATCCTCGCCGACCAGACGTCGAGCCCGAAGCTGCGGGAGACGCTGGCGGAGGTCCGCTCCGACGTCGAGACGGGCGTCTCGCTGTCGAACGCCCTGGCTAAGCACCCGAAGGTCTTCCCGCCGCTCATGGTCAACATGTGTCGGGCGGGCGAGGTCGGCGGGTTCCTCGACGGCGTGCTCCTGCGCATCGCGGAGAACTACGAGTCCGAGGTCAAGCTCCAGCGCAAGATCAAGTCCGCGATGACGTACCCGACGGTCATCCTGTGCTTCGCGCTGCTCGCGGTCGCGGGCATGCTGATCTTCATCGTCCCGGTCTTCGAGGAGATGTTCGACTCCCTCGGTGGCACGCTGCCCGCGGCGACGCAGGTCCTCGTGTTCCTGTCCAACCAGATGGCGTGGTTCGCGCCGACCCTGCTGGTGACCATCGTCGCGAGCGTCGTGGTCTGGAACCGCATCAAGAACAACCTGCGGGTACGCGAGACCGTCGACCCGCTCAAGCTCAAGCTTCCTGTCTTCGGCGGCCTCGCGCAGAAGGTCGCGCTCAGCCGCCTCACACGGAACCTCGGCACGATGATCAGCGCCGGTGTGCCGATCCTGCAGGCGCTCGACATCGTCGCCGACACGACAGGCAACATCGTCGTCACCAAGGCCGTGAGGGACGTCCAGCAGAGCGTCCGCCAGGGCGAGAGCCTCGCCGCGCCGCTCGCTCAGCACAAGGTGTTCCCGGCGATGGTCGTGCAGATGCTCGCCGTCGGTGAGGACACCGGCGCGCTCGACACCATGCTCGGCAAGATCTCCGACTTCTACGACCAGGAGGTCGAGGCGACCACCGAGGCCCTCACTGCCCTCCTCGAGCCCCTGATGATCGCGGTTCTCGGCGGGATCGTCGGCGCCATGATCATCGCGCTGTACATGCCGATCTTCTCGATCTTCGAGCAGATCGAGTAGCCCGACCCCAGACCCCCAGGGACGCGCCGTGCTCACGAGCACGGCGCTTTCCGCGTAGCCGAGGACCGTCATGACCCCCATTCGTCCCGCAGCACATCGCTCCGCCGGCTCCGGTGACCGCGGCTTCACGCTCATCGAGCTGCTCGTCGTCGTCATCATCGTCGGGATCCTCGCCGCCATCGCCATCCCGACCTTTCTCGGACAGCGGCAGCGGGCCTGGGAGAGGGCGGTGATGTCCGACCTCCGCAACATCGCCGTCGCCGCCGAGGTCTGGTACTCCGACAACGGCACGTACGCCGGCTTCGACCCGCTGCTCGAGCGGCACACCGCGGACGTGGAGCTCGCCCAGGTGCGCGCGAACGGTACGGAGTACTGCCTCGACGGGGCCCACCCCAACCTGTCCGGCGGTGCAGTCATCTTCCACCTGGACAGCCGGGACGGCACCGTCCAGCCGGGCGCGTGCTGAGCGCTGCTCCTGACGGGTGACGGGTTCGCGGTCCGGTCAAGCACGGGCGCAGCGTTCCGATGACCTCGTTGTCATCGAGTCAGGCCAGAAAGGGCACGCCCGTCGCGAGGCGGGTTCGCAGAGCCAGGGGGCCCACCCAGGGTCCGCCCAGCAGCCTCGGCCAGGCGCCACCGGCGCCACACGGTCCAGGTCCCGACTCACGGTCATCCTCCTCGACCGGTCACCGCGGCCGGTCGGAACCGAAGGGACAGAGCAGAATGCTCGCTCGCATCAACAAGGCCATGGCCAAGAAGGACTCGGGCTTCACGCTCATCGAGCTCCTCGTGGTCGTCATCATCATCGGCATCCTCGCCGCGATCGCCATCCCGACCTTCCTCAACCAGCGCGAGCGCGCCTGGTCCCGTGCCGCGCAGTCCGACCTGCGCAACGCGGCCGTCTCGGCTGAGGAGCACTTCAACGACTTCGGCACGTACGCCGCGTCCGGCACGAACACCGTGCTGACCAACGCGAACGACACCGAGGACGTCACCCTCGCGGCGACCATCACGACGGTCGACCGCTACTGCCTCACCGCCACCCACGCCAACCTCCCCGGCCGCTCCTTCGTGCTCGACAGCGAGATCGGCACGGTCGGCGAGGTCGGTGTCGACGGCGTCGTCGCCTGCGCCTGATCCACGACTCTGTCCAGAGGGCGGTCCCGCTTCGGCGGGGCCGCCCTTCGGCCGTCCGGGGGACCACGCGCACAACCCGTCAAGCCAAAGACCCCGACGCCCGATGAAGCCGAT
Source organism: Aquipuribacter sp. SD81 (assembly GCF_037153975.1). Taxonomy (NCBI): domain Bacteria; kingdom Bacillati; phylum Actinomycetota; class Actinomycetes; order Micrococcales; family Intrasporangiaceae; genus Aquipuribacter; species Aquipuribacter sp. SD81. The sequence goes on along the minus strand of NZ_JBBAYJ010000025.1, from coordinate 28,361 downwards.
GTGAGCCCGGACCCCCACCCGACTGCGCGGCGCTGGCTGCGCCTGCCCGCGCGTGACGACGCCGGATTCGGCCTCGTCGAGGCCGTCGTGTCGCTGTCGATCATGGCAGTGCTCATGACGTCGTTCGCCTTCGTGATGCTGGCCGCGACCCGCGCCAACGTCGTCGCGCGCACCGACCAGCAGGCGAGCAACCTACTCAACCAGCAGGTGGAGGCGGTCCGCTCCCTCGACTACAGCGCCGTCACCATGCGCAGCGGGGACGCGAGCATCGCGGGAGACCCCGCGATCAGTGGCACGACATACGTCCCCAACGGGGAGGCGCTCGTGGTCGACACCGTCGGGTCGGTCCAGCACCAGCTGGCCCCGATCACGCGTGACAACACGACGTACACCGTCCGTCGCTACGTCACGCAGCCAGCGGGTCAGACCGGCTACCGCCGCGTCACCGTCACCGTCAGCTGGACGAGCGCGGGCGGTGACCGCAGCCGCAGCATCGAGACGTTCGTCACCGCGACGACCCGCGGCCTTCCTCTGCCTCGCTTCGAGGCCCGCATCAACGGCAGCGGGACTGACAAGACCGCGGGCGCCGGCACCGAGGTGGTGTGGGGCTTCGCCGTCCGGAACCTCGGCGCGCGCGATGCATGGAACGTGGCCGCGTCCTCGGGCACGTGGACGTACGTCGTCGACACCAACGCTGACGGACTCCGCCAGGCCGGGGAGACCACCCTCCTGCCCGACAGCGACGGCAACGGCGTCCGGGACACGGGCCTCATCGAGACGACGCAGACCGTCCACCTGCTCGCGTACCGCACCCTCGCCGCCGTGGAAGCCAGCCCCCAGACGGTGACCTTCTCCTTCACCTCGGCGAGCCAGCCGCCGCCCGCGAGCACCGCCAAGACCGTCACGACCACGCTGACCGTCACCTCGGCCGTCGTCGTCGGGCCCGGCGGGACCGCGTCGTGCCCCGTCCTGCCCGCTGCGCCGTGCACGCTCACCGCCTACGACCTGGACCAGGCGCAGAACGGCAACCGGCTCGCGCGCAACCCCAACCCCATGCGTGAGGGCGCGACATCGTTCAACCCCCAGGCCGCGCTGTACAACTACTCGACCGACTACCCGTTGACGGGACAGGGACGAGCCCTGGCCAACGCCTCGACCACGTCGATCGACGCCGTGCACCGCGTGATGAGCCACGAGTGGCAGGTGGCGAACAACCAGACCCGCAGCTACCGGGGGACGGCCGTCTACGAACTGTGGGTGACGTGCCCGACGAGCCGGTCCGTCACCCTCGCCGTCGAGCTCGGCAGCAGCACGGCGAGCGGCGGTGCCTTCACTCTCGCCGCGTCGGGGTCGCAGACCTTCACGTGCGCCGGACCGGCTCAGAAGGTGGGCGTGCAGCTGCCGCTGTCCTCCACCCTGAGCGTCCCCGGGAGGGGGTGGGTCGCGGTACGGGCGTCGGTCGCCTACAGCGGCGCGACCGACCCCGTGGTCCGAGCGCTCTACGACACGTCCACCTACCGGTCCACCCTCACCATGCCGAGGCTCTGATGCGTGTTCTCCAGTCCATCCGGCGCAGGCTGCGCGTCCACCGGGGCGACGGTGGCGTCACCCTCGTGGAGCTGCTCGTGACCATGGTGATCGTCGGTGTCGTGACGACGATGATCACGGGGGTGGTCGTGGCGGCATCGGCGAACGCCCGCTTCAACGAGGACGAGGCCCGCGGTCTCGCCGACGTCCGCAAGGTGGTGGAGAGGCTCGGCCGGGACGTCCGGCAGGCGCGCAGCATCAACCCCGGGGCGACCACCGACCAGCTCGTGCTCTGGATCGACGGCAACTCCGACTTCCGCAAGCAGAACACCGAGGTCGTGACGTGGACGCTCGTCCCGTCGACGGTGAACGCCGGGCAGTTCGACGTCCTGCGCACCGTCAACGGCTCGCCCACCTTCCGGCAGGCCACGTCGCTCGTCGACCGGATCGCCTTCACCTACTCGACCGCGGCCCGCGCCGACGGCACGACCACGCCCATGACGACGCCGGTGTCCACCGCGGACGCCGCGACCATCCGCCTCGTCACGACCGAGATGCGCTACGACTGGCTCACCAACCGTGGCACCGAGGTCCGCTCCGTCCTCTTCTCGACCCGACTCAGGAACGTGGGGTGACCCCGGTGACACGCTCGACCCTGTCGCGGCGGCTGCGTGCCGTCCGCACCGACGACTCCGGTATCACGATGGTGCTCGTCGTCGGCTACTCCGTCGTCGTCCTCGTCATCGTCGCGCTCCTCGCGGCGCTGACCATCACCTCGGTGCGCTCGGCGACCAATCACGGGCGGTTCGAGGCGGCGCTGTCGACGGCGGAGGCCGGCGTCGACAGCCAGCTCGCCCGCGTCCAGGCTGCCAACGACGCCGCACCCGGCACCGGTGACGCCCCCGTCCCGGCGCCCGGCCACCCGACGTGCCCCGGCGCCACGGTCAGCGCCGGCGCCACCTTCGCCACGGCCGAAGCAGAACGGGCCTGGGCGCGGACCCGGCTCGAGGCGCTCGTGGCCGCCGGCTGCGCGCAGACGAGCGGCGAGGGGCAGTACGTCGTCCTCAAGCCCACCGACCGCACAGCCGTGTACTCCCTGTCCGCGGTTCCCTCCTTCGCCTCGGCCGACGCGACCCAGCGCCTCGTGAAGGCCGAGTACCTCTTCACGCCGTACAGCCCGAGCCACGCCCTCCTGACCGGCGCCAACCTCTGCTTCTCCGGTTCGGTCGAGGTGCTACGGGGGACGTACCCGTCCGCCGACGTCCACTCGAACCAGAACGTGCAGTGCCCGAGCAGCGGCAACCCCGCCGTCACCGTCGAGGGCACGGTGTCGGCCTCCGGCACCGTGGCGAACACGAACATCAACCCGCGTCTCTCGAACCAGCCCCGGCAGTCGCTCCCCGTCATCGACGCCGCGGCCGTCTACCGCGCCGAGGCGCTCAAGCCGACGGTCGCGAGCAGCTGGTACGACCTGTGCCCGGGCGGGCAGGTCCGTTCGCCCGCCGCGACGGGCCCCTGCACCGGCACCCTGCAGGCGACGGTGAGCGGGAGCACGACCTACCAGGGGTGGCGCTACCTGGGCCTCGCCGCCGGCGTCCCGCAGTGGGAGACGAAGGAAACGGGCAACCAGTACCCCGGCGTGTACTACGTGCACCAGGGCGACGCGCTCGTTCACCCGCAGGGCAATCCCTTCAACGTGGCCGCGTGGAACGCCACGGTCATCGCGTCCTCCGGCCCGAACGGGCGCACGGTCGGGACGTGCGGCAAGGTCGGCGGCAACATCGACTTCGACGGGGTCAACATCCTCAACCGGCTCCCCGGCATCGTCATGCTCGCCGACGCGGACATCGACGGTCACCAGCGCATCCGCGCCGAGGCCGGCATGCTGCTCGCCGGCGACCAGCTCAACCTGCAGACGTCGTCGTCGGAGTTCATCGGCGCCATGGCTGCGGCCGACCAGTGCAACGGCGACGGGGACCTCAACCAGGTCCAGGGTGTGACGATCTTCTACGACGGGACGGTCGAGCTGCCGCTCGCGAGCCTGATCCGCACGGCCCTGTGGTTGGAGTACGTCGGGTGAGCCGGCGGATCGGTGCCTCTCGCCCGGTCCGCTGCGGTAGACACGGCGCGTGACCGTCCTGCTCGTCGCCCTGCTCGGCGTCCTCGGCCTGGCTGTCGGCTCCTTCCTCAACGTCGTCGCGCACCGGGTGCCCGCCGGGCAGTCGGTCGTCCACCCGCCGAGCGCGTGCCCTCGCTGCGGCCACCGCATCCGGCCCCGCGACAACGTGCCGGTGCTCGGGTGGCTGCTGCTGCGCGGGCGCTGCCGCGACTGCGGCGAGCCGATCAGCGGGCGCTACCCGCTCGTCGAGGTGGGTACCGGTGTCGCCTTCGCCCTCGTCACGTGGTTCGTGCTCGACGGGCTCGCGGGGGAGCGGACCGCCGCCGTGCTGCCCGCGCTGCTGTACCTCGCCGCCATCTCCGTCGCGCTCGGGCTCATCGACCTCGACGTGCGCAGGCTGCCGGACGCCATCGTGCTGCCGAGCTACCTCGTGCTCGTCGTGCTGCTCGGCGTCGCGAGCCTCGTCGAGGGCGACTGGTGGCCCTTCGTACGCGCCCTGCTCGGCGGTGCGGCGGGCTTCGGGTTCTACTTCCTGCTCGCCTTCATCTACCCGGCCGGCATGGGCTTCGGGGACGTCAAGCTGGCCGGGGTCCTCGGCCTCGTGCTCGGCTGGTTCGGCTGGGGCGCGCTGCTCGTCGGCGTCTTCGCCGGCTTCCTCGTCGGCGGCGTCGTGAGCGTCGCCCTCATCTCCGCCCACCTGGCCACCCGGAAGTCGATGATCCCCTTCGGGCCCTACATGCTCGTCGGCGCCTGGACCGGCGTCGTGGCGGGCGAGTCGCTGTTCGGCGCCTACCTGTCCTCCGTCGGCTTCTAGGCCGCAGCGGGCATCACCCTGCCCCCGTCACCTTGCTCCGCGCGGGTGACGAACCGCCCGACAGGGCGGCTGCTCGCCGCTTCGCGTCAAGCCGCGTCTCCCTCGGCCCGATGCCTGTGTCGGATGGCCCTCGGCCAGCCCGCAGACCCGGACCACACGAAGGAGATCCACCGTGGCAGCACGAACCGCCATCGGTCTCGACATCGGGACCTCGGGCGTGCGCGCCGCCGAGCTGACGTTCGGCCGGCACGGCGTGAGGCTCGAGAAGTTCGGCCAGGTGGCGGTGCCCTCCGGCGCCGTGCGCGACGGCGAGGTCGTCGAGCCCACGAGCGTGGCCGCCGCCATCAAGGAGCTGTGGGGCGCGACGCGCTTCTCCTCCAAGAACGTCGTTCTCGGCGTGGCGAACCAGCGCGTCGTCGTACGCAACGTGGAGCTGCCCTGGCTGCCGGTCGCCGAGCTCCGCAAGAGCCTCGGCCTCCAGGTGGCCGACCTGCTCCCCATGCCGGTCGAGCAGGCCGTCCTCGACTTCCACCCGCTGGAGGAGGTGACGAGCGAGAAGGGACGCACGATTCGGGGCCTGCTCGTCGCCGCCGCCCGCGACACCGTGCTCGCGAACGTCCGCTGCGCGGAGCGCGCCGGGCTCGTCCCCACCAGCGTCGACCTCACGAGCTTCGCGGTGCTGCGCTCGCTCGGCTCCGGCGCCTTCGGTGACGGTGCCACCGAGGCGCTCGTCGACGTGGGCTCCCGGGTCACGAACATCGTCGTGCACACCGCCGGCGTCCCCCGCTTCGTCCGCATCCTCCTCATGGGAGGGCAGGACATCACCGACGCCCTCGCCGAGCGGGTCGGCTCCTCGCTCGCCGAGGCCGAGGGCCTCAAGCACATGGTGGGCATGGACGGTGCGGCCGGCCCGCAGTTCACCAACGCCACCCGCGCGGTCGACGCGACCGCGCAGTCCCTCGTCGACGAGATCCGCGGCTCCCTCGACTACTACTCCTCGACCACACCCGGTGCGCCGGTCGAGCGGGTCGTGCTGGCCGGCGGCGGCTCGCTGCTGCGCGGCCTGACGGGTCGGCTCGCCCAGGCCGTCCGGGTGCCCGTCGTGGTGGGCGACCCCATGAAGGACATGTCCATCGGCCGCACCGGCCTCGACGACGACCAGCTCGCCCTGGTCCGCCCGCTCGCCGCCGTCCCGGTGGGCCTCGCGATGGGAGCAGCCCGATGAGCACGCAGCCCGCGGCCGTGACCGAGACGACGACCGTCGTCCCCCTCACCAGCGAATACCCGCTCGCGCGCGTCGACCTCATGCCTCCCGAGGTGCTCGCCGACCGCCGCTTCAAGCGGACCAAGGGCCTGCTCGCCCTCGGCGTGGTCGGGACCCTCGCCCTCTGCGGGGGCGGCTACGTGTGGGCAGCGGCCGACGCGGACGCGGCGGCCGAGGAGCTCGCGCTCGAGCAGGCGCGCACCGCCGAGCTGCAGGCGGAGGCGGCGCAGTACGCCGCCGTGCCTGCACTCATCGCCAGCGTCGACCGCGCGCAGACCGCCCTGACGACCGCCATGGCGAGCGACATCGAGTGGTACCGCTACCTGTCCCAGATGGGGGCCGTCACCCCGGACGGCGTCTGGTTCACCTCCGTGACCGCCACCTCGACCCCCGTGGTGGCCGGTGCACCCGCGCTGTCCGGTGACCCACTCGCACCTGCCGACGCCGTCGGCGAGGTGGTCACGACCGGCAAGGCGCTCGTCTACCAGGACGTCGCCACGTGGATGGACAACCTCGACGGCATCAGCGGCTACGACCACGTCCTCTTCACGAACGCCGCGCTCAACGACGAGGGAGAGACCGACCCCTGGGTCGACTTCACGGTGACCACGAAGGTCGCCCCCACGGCCTACTCCGACCGCTACGTCCCGAAGGCAGAGTGACATGAACATCTCGAGGACCGCGGGCTGGTCCCTGGCCACGGGTGGCCTCTGCGTCGCGCTCACCGCGAGCAGCTGGTTCCTGCTCATCGACCCCCAGCGCGCCGCCGCGGCGCAGTCGCGCGAGCAGACCGTCGCGGCGCAGGACCAGAACGCCCAGCTCGAGGTGCGCATCGCGCAGCTCGAGCAGGAGTTCGCCGACCTCCCGACCCGACAGGCGGAGCTGGCCGCGATCCGGCAGGCCCTGCCGGAGGAGCCAGCCCTCGCGCAGCTCGTGCGCGACGTCGACGAGCGCGCCACGGACTCCCGCGTCGTCCTCGACTCGCTGGTGAGCGGCGCGGCTGTGGCCGTCGTCGACCCGGCGGCCGCGGTCGTCGGTGCCGCACCGGCCGCTGAGTCCGGCGCGGAGCCCGGCGCCGAGCCGAGCACCGAGCCGAGCACCGAGCCGAGCACCGAGCCGAGCACCGAGCCGAGCGCGGCTCCCGGCGCCGGGGCCGGCGCCTCGGGCGAGGCGGCGCCCGCAGCCGGGGGTGTCGCCGTGGTCCCCGAGGGCCCGGTCCTCGCGGCCATCCCCGTCACGATCACGAGCACCGGCGACTTCGCGGCCACGACACTCTTCGTGAAGGACGTCCAGGCCGACCTGCCTCGCGCGTTTCTCGTCGACGGCCTGACGGTCAGCGTGGTCGAGGGCGAGGACGTCGAGCCCGGCACGGTCCAGGCCGTCCTCACGGGCCGGGTCTTCGTCTTCAAGGACCCGGGGGCAGTCGATCTCGACGCCGCCATCGCCGACCTGCCGACGCCCAGCGACGGCTGACCGAGACAACGACAGGGAGCCACTCATGTCTGCACAGCCCCCCGCGTTCGGGCAGCCGAGCACCTTCGGCGGCGCACCCGAGCCCGCCCCAGCGCCCGCGGTGGACGAGCCCGCCGCCTCCAGCCGGAAGACCGTCGTCATCGCGGTCGCCGCCGGTGTCGTCGCGCTCGGCGTCCTGGGCGGCGCCGCCGCGCTCGTGCTGAGCGGTGGTGAGGGCGACGTGGTCGCCGCCGTCCCGCCGGCCGCCGTGACGAGCGTCGAGCCCTCGGCAACACCTTCGCTCGCACCCGCCACCCCTCTGCCGACCGCCGTCATCAAGGGCCGAAACGTGTTCGCGCCGCTGATCGAGGTGGACACGAGTGGCGGTACGGCGGTCGAGGGTGAGGCCGTGGTCGACGTCGGCGCCGTGGCCCCTGCCGCCACGTCGACCGCGACCACCGGGTCGTCCCTGCCGACCGGCGGCTCGACCGCCGCGCCCCTGCCCGGCGGCGGGCTCCCGGTCGTGGAGTACGTCGAGGTCCCCGGCCCCACCGTCACCGTCACGGTCGACGGCGAGGAGGTCCTGGTCCCGGGCCCGACACAGACGATCGAGGTCGAGAAGATCGTCGAAGTGGCTGTGCCAGGGCACAAGACGGTCTCCGTGACGGTCGAGGAGGTCGAGCAGAGGGACGGCAACGGCACGCTGGTCGGCTTCACCTACCTCGCGGACTTCCGGCTCGACGACGAGGAGTACCTCGACCTGACGCCGGGAGCCGTGTTCGGGAAGGACGGCCAGTTCCGGTACGTCTCCTACGGTCCCGTCAGCGAGGAGCTGTCGTTCATCTACGGCTCCGCCCTCTTCACCGTCCGCGTGCCAGTCATCCGGGACGTGCCCGCCCCCGAGCCGACGACCGCGCCGACCGCCCCCTGAGCAGGCCCCCCGCACCTGCTCGACAGCACCCGCACCACCACCCCGCGAGCGCGGTGGTCGTCCGTCGGACGGCCACCGCGCTCGTGCGTCCGGGGGGTCTGACACGATGCCACCTATGCGCTGGACGACCGCCGGGGAGAGCCACGGACCCGCTCTGGTGGGGGTCGTCGAGGGCGTCCCCGCCGGTGTGCGGGTCAGCAGCGACGACCTCGTCCGCGTCCTCGCGCGCCGGCGGCTCGGCTACGGCCGCGGCGCCCGCATGAAGTTCGAGCAGGACGAGGTGCGCGTGCTCGGCGGGGTGCGCCACGGCCTCACCATGGGCGGCCCCGTCGCCGTCGAGGTCGCGAACACCGAGTGGCCCAAGTGGCAGACCGTCATGAGCGCCGACCCCGTGCCGGCCGAGGAGCTCGACGGGCTCGCGCGGAACGCGCCGCTCACCCGGCCGCGGCCCGGCCACGCCGACCTCGTCGGCATGCAGAAGTACGGCTTCGACGACGCCCGCCCCGTGCTGGAGCGCGCGAGCGCCCGCGAGACCGCGGCGCGTGTCGCCCTTGGCGCCGTCGCCGCCGCCCTGCTCGAGCAGGCGGCCGGGGTCCGGCTCGTCAGCCACACCGTCGCCATCGGCCCCGTCGCCGTGCCCGAGGGTGCGGCGCTGCCCTCGCCCGACGACGTCGACGCCCTCGACGCCGACCCCGTCCGCTGCCACGACGCCGCGACGAGCGAGGCGATGGTCGCCGAGATCGACGCGTGCCGGCGCGACGGCGACACCCTCGGCGGCGTCGTCGAGGTGCTCGCCTACGGGCTGCCGCCCGGGCTCGGCAGCCACGTGTCCCACGACCGTCGCCTCGACGGCCGGCTCGCGGGCGCCCTCATGAGCGTCCAGGCGATGAAGGGCGTCGAGGTCGGCGACGGCTTCACCACCGCCCGCCGTCGCGGCTCGGCCGCGCACGACGAGATCGAGGCCGGCGAGGACGGCCGGCTGCGGCGGCGCACCGGTCGAGCCGGCGGCACCGAGGGCGGCATGAGCACGGGCGACGTGCTGCGCGTCCGCGCCGCGATGAAGCCCATCAGCACGGTCCCGCGCGCGCTCGACACCGTCGACGTCGCCACGGGGGAGAAGGCCGTCGCCATCAACCAGCGCTCCGACGTGTGCGCCGTCCCCGCCTCCGGCGTCGTCGCCGAGGCGGTCGTCGCGCTCGTGCTCGCCGACGCCCTGCTCGAGAAGTTCGGCGGCGACTCCGTCCCCGAGACGGCGCGCAACGTGCGGTCCTACCTCGACGGCCTCGCGGAGGCGGGGCTGCGGTGAGCGGCGTGCAGCCGGGGGTCGACGGCCCCCTCGTCGTGCTCGTCGGCCCGCCCGGGGCCGGCAAGACGACCGTCGCCGCGGCGCTCGGCCGCCTGCTCGGCGCGGACGTGCGCGACACCGACGCCGACGTCGAGGCGCGCGCCGGCCGGACCGTCGCGGAGATCTTCGTCGACTCGGGTGAGCCCGTCTTCCGCGACCTCGAGCGCGAGGCCGTCGCCGACGCCGTCGCGTCGCACCGCGGTGTCCTCGCCCTGGGGGGCGGCGCACCCGTCGACCCGACCAGCCGCGCGCGGCTGGCCGGGCAGCGGGTCGTCTTCCTCGACGTGGGCCTCGCCGCCGCCGCACGCCGGATCGGCATGGACGCCCCCCGCCCCCTGCTGCTCGACTCCCCGCGCGCCACGTGGACCCGGCTCATGGACGCCCGCCGGCCCGTCTACACCGAGGTCGCCGACCTCGTCGTCACCACGACCGAGCTCGACGCCGAGGCCGTCGCCGCCGCCGTCGTCGCGCACTACGACGACCTGCGGGAGCGCGCCGGGTGGGGGCCCGCGCCCGCGACCACGCCGGGGGAGCAGGGCACGTGAGCGAGCAGCGTCCGCCGACCGTCATCCGCGTCGAGGGCGAGCAGCCCTACGACGTCGTGATCGGCCACGGCCTCGCCGACCGGCTGCCCGCGATGCTCGGGGAGAAGGTGCGCAAGGTCCTCGTCGTGCACCCGCGCGCGCTGCGCGCGACGGGGGACGCGGTGCGCGAGGACCTCGCCGCCGCGGGCTTCGAGGCCGTCACCGCCGAGGTGCCGGACGGGGAGGAGGCGAAGACCGCGCAGGTCGCCGCCTTCTGCTGGCAGGTGCTCGGGCAGGCCGCCTTCACGCGCAGCGACGCCGTCGTCGGGGTCGGCGGGGGAGCGGTCACGGACCTCGCCGGCTTCGTCGCCGCCACGTGGCTGCGCGGGGTGCGGGTCGTGCACGTGCCCACGACCCTGCTCGGCATGGTCGACGCCGCCGTCGGCGGCAAGACGGGCATCAACACCTCCGAGGGCAAGAACCTCGTCGGGTCCTTCCACCCGCCGGCGGGCGTCCTCGCCGACCTCGCCACGCTGCAGACGCTGCCCGACTTCGACCTGCGGGCGGGCCTCGCCGAGGTCGTCAAGTGCGGCTTCATCGCCGACGCCGACATCCTCACCCTGTGCGAGCAGCAGCCGGAGGAGGCCGCCCGCTGGGACAGCGACGTCCTCGCCGAGCTCGTCGAGCGGGCCGTCGCCGTCAAGGCCGCCGTCGTCTCGGAGGACCTCACCGAGTCCGGGCTGCGCGAGGTGCTCAACTACGGCCACACCTTCGGCCACGCCGTCGAGCTGGTCGAGCGGTACACGTGGCGCCACGGCGCGGCCGTGAGCGTGGGCATGGTCTACGCCGCCGAGCTGGGCCGCCTCGCCGGGCACCTGCCCGAGCGGGTGGTCGACCGTCACCGCCGGGTGCTCACCGGGCTCGGCCTGCCCATCGTGTACCGGGGCGACCGGTGGTCGGCGCTGTACGACGCGATGCGCCGGGACAAGAAGAACCGGGGCGACCTGCTGCGCTTCGTCGTGCTCGACGCCTCGGGCCGCCCGACCCGGCTCGAGGGCCCGGACCCGGCGCTCCTGCAGGCCGCCTACGTCGAGGTGAGCGACTCGTGAGCCCCGGACCGACCCGCGTCCTCGTGCTGAGCGGGCCGAACCTCGGCCGGCTCGGCAGCCGGGAGCCCGACGTCTACGGCAGCACCGACCACGACGGTCTCGTGCGGCTCGTCCACGCCACCGCCGAGCAGCTCGGTCTCGACGTCGACGTGCGGCAGAGCGACGACGAGGCCGACCTCGTGCACTGGCTGCACGAGGCGGTCGACACCGGCCGGCACGTGGTGGTCAACCCCGCCGCCTTCACGCACTACTCCTACGCCCTGCGCGACGCCGCCGCCCTCGTCACCGGAGCGGGCCTGCTCCTCGTCGAGGTCCACATCAGCAACCCGCACGGGCGCGAGGCCTTCCGCCGGCACAGCGTCGTGAGCCCCGTGGCCAGCGGCGTGGTCGCCGGTTTCGGCCTCGACAGCTACACCCTCGCGCTGCAGGCCGTGGCGCGGCGCGCCGGCTGACCCGCCCGGGTCGCCCGACCGTCCTCCGAACGGACGAGCGTCGCGTCGGACCTTCGTACCCGACGTAGCCGACCGTGTTCCCTCCGTGACGACACTGCGCCACTGTGGTCGGGTGGTCGTCACCCTCGCAGAGCAGTCGCGGCTCACGCCTGCTCCGGCCGGTGACGTCCGGCCCGGGGTGCACCGGGCGACGGCCGGGTCGGCGGGCACCGGGCGCCCGACCGCCCCCGGCCCGCGCCCGGGAGAGCTCGCGACCGCACTGCGTGACGGTCGCCTCCTCGTCGCGCAGCAGCCCGTCGTCGCTCTCGGCGACGGCGCCGTGTGCGGCAGCGAGGCGCTCGTCCGCTGGCAGCACCCGCGGCTCGGGCTCCTGCTGCCCGGCCGCTTCCTTCCGCTCGTCGGCGGTGCGGTGAGCGCGGCGGCCCTGGACCTGCACGTGCTGACCGCGGTGTGCCGGGACCTGGCGGACGACCCGGGCGCCCTGTCCGTCAGCGTCAACGTGTCCCGCGCCGCCCTGCTCAGCCCCGGCTTCGCCCGCGCCGTCCTCCGCGTGCTGCGCGAGCACGAGGTGGCGGGGGAGCGGGTCATGCTCGAGCTGTCCGAGCAGCTGACGCTCGACGACCTCGACGCGGTCGGCGACGAGCTGCGGCTGCTGCGCCGTCACGACGTGCGTCTCGTGCTCGACGACCTCGGTGCGGGCGCCACCACGCTGCAGCACGTGCGCCGGCTCCGCCCGGCGTGGGTCAAGGTGGACCGCCGGCTCGTCACCCGCGTCGACGAGGACGCGCGGCGCCTCGCGGTCGTGCGCCGGGCGGTCGACCTCGCCGCCGCGGTGGGGGCCGGCGTGACGGCCGAGGGCGTCGAGCGGCCCGAGGAGGCGCGTGCACTCCTGGCCGCGGGGTGCCGGCGCGGGCAGGGGTGGCTCTTCGGGCGGCCGCTGCTGCGCAGGGCGCCGGGCGCCGCGACGGCGGACGGGGACGCAGCCGCCGCCGGATAGGATCGTGCACCATGGCGACGACGAACGACCTCAAGAACGGCCTGGTGCTCAACCTCGACGGCAACCTGTGGTCGGTGGTCGAGTTCCAGCACGTCAAGCCCGGCAAGGGGCCGGCCTTCGTGCGCACCAAGCTGAAGAACGTGCTCTCGGGCAAGGTCGTCGACAAGACGTTCAACGCCGGTGTGAAGGTCGACACCGCCACCGTCGACAAGCGCGACATGCAGTACCTGTACGCCGACGGTGACGACTACGTGTTCATGGACTCCTCCACCTACGACCAGATGCACGTCGGCTCCGACGTCGTCGCCGGCGCCGCGGACTTCATGCTCGAGAACCAGGACGTCATCGTCGCCGTCCACGAGGGCACCCCGCTGTACGTCGAGCTGCCCGCGAGCGTCGAGCTCGAGGTGACGTACACCGAGCCCGGGCTGCAGGGCGACCGCTCCACGGGCGGCACGAAGCCCGCGACGCTGGAGACCGGCCGCGAGATCCAGGTGCCGCTGTTCCTCGAGACCGGCACCCGGGTCAAGGTCGACACCCGTTCCGGCGACTACCTCGGACGCGTCAGCTGAGCGCGCGCCGCAAGGCCCGCAAGCGCGCCGTCGACGTCCTGTTCGAGGCGGAGCAGCGGCGCCTGGACCCCCTCGAGGTGCTGACCCGGCGCATCGCCGCCGCGCAGCCGCCCATCGGCGAGTACGCCGTCACCCTGGTCGAGGGTGTCGTCGCCCACCGCGAGGGCATCGACGAGGCGCTGTCGACGTACGCGCAGGGCTGGACGCTGGACCGGATGCCGTCGGTCGACCGCACGATCCTGCGCGTCGCGACGTGGGAGCTCGTGCACAACGACGACGTGCCCGACGACGTCGTCATCAGCGAGGCGGTCGGGCTGGCGGAGGAGCTGTCGACCGACGAGTCGCCCCGCTTCGTCAACGGCCTGCTCGGTCGGCTCCGCGACCTCAAGGCGACCCTCGAGGTCTGACGCGGCAGCGCTCGTCGGCGTAGGTCGACAGGAACGCCGACCTACGCGGCGTGCGTCGACAGGAACGCAGACGAACGCGAGTCAGTCCAGGACGGCGCGGCGGGCGTCGGGGTCGAGCACCTGCCAGGCGATGAGCTGGTCGACGAGCGCGGCGGGCGGCAGGTCGTAGATCACGGCGAGCGACCGCAGGTCGTCGGCGCGGATGCTCAGCACCTTGCCGTTGTAGTCACCGCGCTGGGACTGGATGGTCTGGGCGTAGCGGGCGAGCGGGCCGGCCTTCTCGGCGGGCACGTTCATGAGCCGCTCGAGGTCGAGCACGAGCCGCGGCGGCGGCTCGGCGGAGCCGACGGGGGCGCCGTCGGGCAGGAGAGCCTGCACCGGCACGCCGTAGAAGTCGGCGAGCTCGGCGAGGCGCTGCACGGTCACGGCCCGGTCGCCGCGCTCGTAAGAGCCGACGACGACGGCCTTCCAGCGTCCCTGGGACTTCTCCTCGACGCCGTGGAGCGAGAGCCCCTGCTGGGTGCGGATGGCGCGGAGCCTCGAGCCGAGGGCGCGTGCGTAGTCGGATGCCACACCGAGAGGATCACGGAGCGTGACCTGAACGGTCAAGCAGATCGCCACGGAGCGTCACCGTTCGGCGTAGCGCGGTTCCGCCCGGTGGAGCAGCTCGGGCCACGCGCCGCGCTGGTACGCGCACCGTCCGCCACCGCGACCGGCCCCGCGACCGGCCCCGCGACCGCCCCCCGGGCCGGGGTGCGCCGGGCGGTAGGCTCGCCGCCGACCGACGTCCTTTAAGTCCCGTCCCGTGAGGCGGGGAAGGAGGTCCACGTGACCGTGCCCGAGCACCCCAGCCCCCAGCCTCCCGAGCCCGCGCGTACCGCGGGCGGCCCTCCGCCGGAGGCGCCCGCGCTCGCCGACCACGAGCGGACCGTCGTCAGCGCCGACGACGTCGACCGGGTGGTGCAGCGCATCGCCCACGAGCTGCTCGAGCGCAACCGCCGCGCCGAGGACCTCGTCCTGCTCGGCGTCCCGACCCGCGGCGTCCCGCTCGCCGAGCGCCTCGCGGCCGCGGTCGAGCGCGTCGAGGGCGTCCGGCCCGCGTCCGGCTCGCTCGACGTCACGATGTACCGCGACGACCTGCGCCGGAACCCGACGCGCGGCCTCGCGGCGACCGACGTCCCCGTCGACGTCACCGACCGCGTGGTCGTGCTCGTCGACGACGTCCTGTTCTCGGGCCGGACGATCCGCGCCGCGCTCGACGCGGTCGCCGACCTCGGCCGCCCGCGCGCCGTGCGGCTCGTCGTGCTCGTCGACCGCGGCCACCGCGAGCTGCCGATCCGCGCCGACCACGTCGGGCGCAACCTGCCGACCGCGGCCGACGAGCGCGTGTCGGTCCGTCTCGTCGAGACCGACGGCAGCGACGGCGTCGACATCCTCCGGCCCCTGCACCCCGGAGCGGGAGGGGGCGCGTGAGGCACCTGCTGTCGACCGCGGACCTCAGCCGCGCCGACGCCGTCGGGCTGCTCGACACCGCCGAGGCGATGGCGGCCACGCAGCAGCGTGAGATCAAGAAGCTGCCGACGCTGCGCGGCCGCACCGTCGTCAACCTCTTCTACGAGGACTCCACGCGCACCCGCATCTCCTTCGAGGCGGCCGCGAAGCGGCTGAGCGCCGACGTCATCAACTTCGCCGCCAAGGGCTCGAGCGTGAGCAAGGGCGAGAGCCTCAAGGACACCGCCGCCACGCTGCAGGCGATGGGCGCGGACGCCGTCGTCATCCGCCACCCGGCCTCCGGGGCGCCGCACCGGCTCGCGACGGCCGGCTGGACGGCGGGTGCGGTGCTCAACGCCGGCGACGGCACGCACGAGCACCCGACCCAGGCGCTGCTCGACGCGTTCACGCTGCGTCGCACGCTGCACGGGCACCTGCCCGGCGGCGGCGCGCGCGAGGGCAGCGACCTCACCGGGGCGCGCGTCGCGGTGGTCGGCGACGTCGTGCACTCGCGCGTCGCCCGCTCCAACGTCCACCTGCTGCACACCCTCGGGGCCCACGTCACGCTGGTCGCGCCGCCGACGCTGCTGCCGGTCGGCGTGGGCGCGTGGCCGTGCGCGACATCGTTCGACCTCGACGCGGTCCTGCCGGAGGTCGACGCCGTCATGATGCTGCGGGTCCAGGCCGAGCGCATGAACGCCGCGTTCTTCCCCAGCGAGCGGGAGTACTCCCGCCGCTACGGCCTGGACGCGCGCCGGCTGCGCGCCCTGCCCGACCACGCCGTCGTCATGCACCCGGGACCGATGAACCGGGGCCTGGAGATCAGCGCCGACGCCGCCGACAGCCCCCGCGCGGTGATCCTCGAGCAGGTGACGAACGGGGTCGCGGTCCGGATGGCCGCGCTGTACCTGCTGCTGACCGGCGACGACGAGGGAGTGGTGGCATGAGCACGTGGGTCCTGCGCGGGGCGCGGGTCGCCGGGTCCGACGCCGCAGAGGACCTCGTCCTCACCGACGGCGTGGTGAGCGGGCGTGCCCCGGCCGGCGCCGCGGACGTGCCCGCCGGCGCCCGGACCGTCGACGCGGACGGCCTCGTCGCGCTGCCCGGTCTCGTCGACCTCCACACCCACCTGCGCGAGCCGGGCCGGGAGGACGCCGAGACCGTCGAGACCGGCACGCGCGCCGCCGCGGCGGGCGGCTGGACCGCCGTGCACGCCATGGCGAACACGAGCCCGGTCGCCGACACCGCCGGCGTCGTCGAGCAGGTGCACCGCCTCGGCGTCGAGGCGGGCTGGTGCGACGTGCGCCCGGTCGGCGCGGTGACGGTGGGGCTCGAGGGCCGGCGCCTCGCCGAGCTCGGCGCCATGGCGACCTCCGCCGCGCGCGTGCGCGTGTTCAGCGACGACGGGCACTGCGTGGCCGACCCCGTCCTCATGCGCCGGGCCCTGGAGTACGTGCGCGCCTTCGACGGCGTCGTCGCGCAGCACGCGCAGGACCCGCGCCTCACCGAGGGTGCCCAGATGAACGAGGGAGAGGTGTCCGCGGTCCTCGGTCTCGCCGGCTGGCCGAGCGTCGCCGAGGAGGCCGTCATCGCCCGCGACGTGCTGCTCGCCGCGCACGTCGGCAGCCGCGTGCACGTGTGCCACGTGTCGACCGCCGGCAGCGTCGAGATCGTCCGCCTCGCCAAGCAGCGCGGTCTGCCCGTGACCGCGGAGGTCACGCCGCACCACCTCGTCCTCACCGACGAGGAGGTCCGCTCCTACGACCCCGTCTACAAGGTGAACCCGCCGCTGCGCACCGCCCGCGACGTTCACGCGCTGCGCGAGGCGGTGGCCGACGGCACCATCGACGTGATCGCCACCGACCACGCCCCGCACCCCACCGAGGCGAAGGACTGCGAGTGGGCCGCGGCGGCCATGGGCATGACGGGCTTGGAGACCGCGCTCGCCGTCGTGCAGGAGGCGCTCGTCGACACCGGGCTGCTCGGCTGGGGCGAGGTCGCCGCCCGCATGTCGGCCGCCCCGGCGCGCATCGGGCGCCTCGACGACGCGGCCCTCGGGCTGCACGCGCACGGCCGCGGCCTCGCGGTCGGCGAGCCCGCGCACGTCACGCTGCACGACCCGGCCGCGCGCTGGACGGTCGAGCCGGCCGCCCAGCAGACGATGGGCTGGAACACCCCGTTCCGGGGTCGCACCCTGCCGGGCCGGGTCGTCGCGACGTTCCTGCGCGGCGCGCCGACCCTCCTCGACGGGCGCCTCGTGGACCCGGACGCGCGCGCATGAGCCAGTGGCAGGCCGGGCTCGTGTTCCTGCTCGTCGTGCCGGTCGTGTTCGGCCTCATGTGGCTCGGCTGGCGCGGTCGGGCCCGCCGGCAGGGCGACGTGCCCGAGCCGGCCCGCACCCCACCCGGCGGTGCCGCCGGGCTCGGCGAGCCGCTCCTGGAGCCCGTCGACGGGCTCTACGTGTCCACCGTGCGGGCGGGGGAGTGGCTGGACCGGGTCGTCGTGCACGGTCTGGGGGTGCGCTCCCGGGCCGTCCTCCACGCCGGGACGCAGGGCGTGTGGTTCGAGCGGCAGGGCGCCCCGGACGTCTTCGTGCCCGCCGCCGACGTGCTCGGTGCCCGGGTGGAGAGCGGCATCGCCGGCAAGTACACGGTCGGGGAGGGCCTGCTCGTCGTGCGCTGGCGCCTCGCGGGCGGGCCAGCCGACCCAGCCGACCCTGCCGGCGCGGCCGACGCCGATGCCCCGCCCGTCGAGCTCGACACCGGCTTCCGCCCGCGACGGTGGGCGGAAGCCCCGCTCCTCGCCGCCGCCCTGCAGCCGCTCGTCCCCGGAGGAGACCAGTGACCCACCAGACCTCGACCCCGCAGCAGGCCGTGCTCGTGCTCGAGGACGGCCGCACGTTCCGCGGCGAGCCGTACGGCGCGCACGGGCAGACCGTCGGCGAGGCCGTCTTCGCGACCGGCATGACCGGCTACCAGGAGACGCTCACCGACCCGTCGTACCACCGCCAGGTCGTCGTCATGACGGCCCCGCACATCGGCAACACCGGCGTCAACGACGAGGACGACGAGTCGCGGCGCATCTGGGTCGCGGGGTACGTCGTGCGCGACCCGTCCCCGGTGACGAGCAGCTGGCGCGCCACCCGCGACCTGGCCAGCGAGCTGGAGCGTCAGGGGGTCGTCGGGATCGCGGGCGTCGACACGCGCGCGGTGGTGCGGCACCTGCGCGAGCGCGGCGTCATGCGCGCGGGCGTGTTCTCCGGCGCCGCGGCCGCCCGGCCGGTGGAGGAGCTCCTCGCGGAGGTCCGCGACGCCCCGGCCATGACCGGCGCCGACCTCGCCGGCGAGGTGAGCACGCCCGAGCCGTACGTGGTGCCCGCGGTGGGCGAGCGGCGCCTCACGGTGGCGGCGCTCGACCTCGGCATCAAGTCGATGACCCCGCGGCGCCTCGCCGAGCGCGGCGTCGAGGTGCACGTGCTGCCCGCCGCCGCCGGCCTCGACGACGTGCTCGCCACCCGCCCCGACGGCGTGTTCTTCTCCAACGGCCCGGGCGACCCCGCGGCCACCACCGGTCCGGTCGAGCTGCTGCAGCAGGTGCTGGAGCGCGACCTGCCGTTCTTCGGCATCTGCTTCGGCAACCAGCTGCTCGGTCGCGCCCTCGGCCTCGGCACGTACAAGCTCGGCTACGGCCACCGCGGCATCAACCAGCCCGTCATGGACCGGCGTACCGGCCGCGTGGAGGTCACCGCGCACAACCACGGCTTCGCCGTCGACGCGCCCCTCGACGGGCCGACCGCGAGCCCCGCCGGGCTCGGCCGGGTCGAGGTGAGCCACGTCGGGCTCAACGACCAGGTCGTGGAGGGCCTCCACCTGCTCGACCGGCGGGCGTTCAGCGTGCAGTACCACCCGGAGGCCGCAGCCGGCCCGCACGACGCCGGCTACCTCTTCGACCGCTTCGTCGACCTGATGACCGCGGACCCCGAGCAGCAGAAGGAGGCGGGGGCCTGATGCCGCGCCGCACCGACATCGACAGCGTCCTCGTCGTCGGCTCCGGGCCGATCGTCATCGGCCAGGCCGCCGAGTTCGACTACTCCGGCACCCAGGCGTGCCGCGTGCTGCGCGAGGAGGGGCTGCGGGTCGTCCTCGTCAACAGCAACCCCGCGACGATCATGACCGACCCGGGCTTCGCCGACGCCACGTACGTCGAGCCGATCACCCCCGACGTCCTCGAGAAGATCATCGCCAAGGAGCGCCCCGACGCGCTGCTGCCGACCCTCGGCGGGCAGACCGCACTCAACGCCGCGATCGCGCTGGCGGAGTCCGGCGTCCTCGAGCGCCACGGCGTCGAGCTCATCGGCGCCGACATCCCCGCCATCCGCAAGGCCGAGGACCGGGAGGCGTTCAAGGAGGTCGTCGCCGAGGCGGGGGCGGAGAGCGCGCGCAGCCGTGTCGTGCGGACCCTGGAGGACGCGCTCGCGTGCGCCGAGGAGTTCTCCTACCCCGTCGTGCTCCGGCCGTCCTTCACCATGGGCGGGCTCGGGTCCGGCTTCGCCTCCGACGAGCCGACGCTGCGCCGGATGATCACCGCGGGGCTCGCGGCGAGCCCCACCCACGAGGTGCTCGTCGAGGAGTCGATCAAGGGGTGGAAGGAGTACGAGCTCGAGCTCATGCGCGACCACCACGACAACGTCGTGGTCGTCTGCTCGATCGAGAACCTCGACCCGATGGGCGTCCACACCGGTGACTCCATCACCGTCGCGCCCGCGCTCACCCTCACCGACAGGGAGTACCAGCGCCTGCGCGACATCGCGCTCGCCATCATCCGCGGCGTCGGCGTCGACACCGGCGGCTGCAACATCCAGTTCGCGGTCAACCCCGTCGACGGGCGCGTCGTCGTCATCGAGATGAACCCCCGCGTGTCGCGCTCCAGCGCGCTCGCCTCCAAGGCGACCGGCTTCCCCATCGCGAAGATCGCCGCGCGGCTCGCGATCGGCTACACCCTCGACGAGATCCCCAACGACATCACCGGGTCCACGCCCGCGAGCTTCGAGCCGACGCTGGACTACGTCGTGGTCAAGATCCCGCGCTTCGCGTTCGAGAAGTTCCCCTCCGCCGACCGCGGCCTCACGACCACCATGAAGTCGGTCGGCGAGGCGATGGCGATCGGGCGCAGCTTCAGCGAGGCGCTGCTCAAGGCCATGCGCTCCCTCGAGCGGCCCGGGGCCACCTTCGACCTCGCCGCCCCGCCCGTGCCCGCCGAGGAGCTCGACGCGCTCGTGGCGCGCACCGCCGAGCCGACCGAGGACCGGCTCGTGCTCGTGCACCGCGCGATCCGCGGCGGCGCGAGCCTCGAGCGGCTGCACGAGGTGACGGGCATCGACCCGTGGTTCCTCGAGCAGGTGCGCCGGGTCGACGTGCTCGCCCGCGAGGTCGCCGACGCCGCCACGCTCGACGAGCCGCTGCTGCGCCGCGCGAAGCGCGCGGGGCTGTCCGACGAGCAGGTCGCGCGGCTGCGCGGCACCGACGAGGCCGTCGTGCGGGGGCTGCGCCACGCGCTCGGCGTGCGGCCGGTCTACAAGACGGTCGACACGTGCGCGGCGGAGTTCGCCGCCCTCACGCCGTACCACTACTCCTCCTACGACACCGAGGACGAGGTGGTGC
Source organism: Aquipuribacter sp. SD81 (assembly GCF_037153975.1). Classification (NCBI taxonomy): domain Bacteria; kingdom Bacillati; phylum Actinomycetota; class Actinomycetes; order Micrococcales; family Intrasporangiaceae; genus Aquipuribacter; species Aquipuribacter sp. SD81. Next base: position 7,697 of record NZ_JBBAYJ010000025.1, on the reverse strand, counting down.
CGTCCGAGCGGCGCAAGGTCGTCATCCTCGGCTCGGGACCGAACCGCATCGGGCAGGGCATCGAGTTCGACTACTCGTGCGTGCACGCCGCCTTCGCGCTGCGCGACGCGGGCATCGAGACCGTCATGGTCAACTGCAACCCCGAGACGGTCTCCACCGACTACGACACCTCCGACCGGCTGTACTTCGAGCCGCTGACGGTCGAGGACGTCCTCGAGGTCGTCCACGCTGAGCAGCGCTCCGGGGAGCTGCTCGGCGTCGTCGTGCAGCTCGGCGGGCAGACCCCGCTCGGCCTCGCCGACGACCTCGCCGCCGCGGGCGTGCCGATCCTCGGCACGAGCCCCGACGCCATCCGCCTCGCCGAGGACCGGGACGCGTTCGGCCACGTGCTCGCGGCCGCCGGCCTGCCCGCGCCCGTGTGGGACACCGCCGCGAGCTTCGCCGAGGCGAGGCAGGTCGCGGACCGCATCGGCTACCCCGTGCTCGTGCGGCCCTCGTTCGTGCTCGGCGGGCGTGGCATGGAGGTCGTCGACGACGCGGAGGCGCTCGACGGCTACGTCGCCCGCGCGCACGAGACGGGCGTGCGGGTCGGCCCGCAGCACCCGCTGCTCGTCGACCGGTTCCTCGAGACCGCCGTCGAGATCGACGTCGACGCGCTGTGCGACGGCGAGGAGGTCTACGTCGGCGGCGTCATGGAGCACATCGAGGAGGCCGGCGTGCACTCCGGCGACTCCGCGTGCGTGCTGCCGCCCGTGACCCTCGGCACGGCCGTCGTCGACCAGGTCCGGCGCGCCACCGAGGCGATCGCGCGCGGCGTCGGCGTGCGCGGGCTGCTCAACGTGCAGTACGCCCTCGTCGGCGAGACGGTCCTCGTGCTCGAGGCCAACCCCCGCGCGAGCCGGACCGTCCCGTTCGTGTCGAAGGCCACCGACGTGCCGCTGGCCAAGGCCGCCGCGCGCATCATGACCGGCTCGACCATCGCGCAGCTGCGGGCCGAGGGCCTGCTGCCCGCCGTCGGGGACGGTGCGAGCCACCCGCCGACCTCGGTGTCGGTGAAGGAGGCCGTCCTGCCCTTCAAGCGCTTCCGCACCACGACCGGGGCCGTCGTCGACAGCGTCCTCGGCCCGGAGATGCGCTCGACGGGGGAGGTCATGGGCATCGACGTCGACTTCCCGCGCGCGTTCGCCAAGTCCCAGGCCGCCGCCTACGGCGGCCTGCCCGCGCGCGGGCGGGTGTTCGTGTCCGTCGCCGACCGGGACAAGCGCGCGATGCTGTTCCCGCTCAGCCGGCTCGCCGCGCTCGGCTTCGAGCTGCTCGCGACCGCCGGGACCGCGGAGACGCTGCGGCGCAACGGCATCGCCTCCACCGTCGTGCGCAAGCACAGCCAGGGCCCCGGACCGGACGGCGAGCCGACGATCACGCAGCTGATCCTCGACGGCGGCGTCGCGATGGTCGTCAACACGCCGTCCGGGCGCGCGGCCCGGGCCGACGGCTACGACATCCGCGCGGCGGCGGTGACGGTCGACGCGCCGATCATCACGACCGTCCAGCAGCTCTCGGCGGCCGTGCAGGGCATCGAGGCGCTCACCGACGGCGGGTTCGACGTCGCGAGCCTGCAGGAGCACGCGGCCGTCCTGTCCGCCGAGCGGCGCGACCGCTCCCCGGCCGCGCCCGCCCCGCCGGCCGGGGCCTGAGCCGGTGCTGTACCGGCTGCTCTTCCGGGTCGTGCTCGTACGGCTGGACGCCGAGCGGGCGCACGTCCTCGGCGTGCGGCTCCTCGCGCTGCTCGGCCGGCTCGTGCAGGCCGCGCCCGGGGCGGCGGCCCTCGCCCGGCGCCTCACGGGCGCCGGACGGGCACCGGTGCGGGTCCTCGGGCTCGACCTGCCGGGCCCGCTCGGGGTGGCGGCCGGGCTCGACAAGGACGCGCGGGCCGTCGTCGGTCTCGCCGCTGTCGGCTTCGACGTCGTCGAGGTCGGCACCGTCACCGCGCTGCCCCAGCCGGGCAACGCGCGCCCGCGGCTGTTCCGGCTGCCCCGCGACCGCGCGGTGCTCAACCGCATGGGGTTCAACAACGACGGGGCGGAGGTGGTCGCCGAGCGCCTGCGGCGGCTGCGCGCGGGCGGGGCCCGGCTGCCGGTGCTCGGCGTCAACATCGGGAAGTCGAAGGTCGTCGCGGCCGAGGACGCCGTCGCCGACTACGAGACGAGCGCGCGGCTGCTCGCCCCGCACGCGGACTACCTCGTCGTCAACGTGTCGAGCCCCAACACCCCCGGGCTGCGCGACCTGCAGGCCGTCGAGACGCTGCGCCCGCTCCTGCTCGCCGTCCGCGAGGCCGCCGACACCGCCGCCGGCCGGCACGTGCCGCTCCTCGTCAAGATCGCACCGGACCTCGCCGACGACGACGTCCGCGCGGTCGCCGACCTCGCGCTCGACACGGGCCTCGACGGCATCATCGCGACGAACACGACGACGTCGCGCACCGGCCTGCGCACGCCCGCGGCCGAGGTCGAGCGGCTGGGTACGGGCGGCGTCTCCGGCCCGCCGGTCGCCGCGCGGTCCCTGGAGGTCCTACGGCTGCTGCGGGCGCGCTGCGGCGACCGGCTCGCGCTCGTGTCGGCCGGCGGGGTGTCGGACGCCGCCGACGTCGCCGAGCGGCTCGCCGCGGGGGCCGCCTTCGTGCAGGTGTACACCGCGTTCGTGTACGCCGGTCCCGGCTGGCCCGCCCGCGTGCACCGGGCGCTCGGGCGTGCCCGGTGGGGACGCGCGTGAGCAGCCCCGCCGGGCCGCCCGTGCCGTTCGCGGTGCGTCTGCAGGCCGCGCTGCGTGCGCACGGCCCGCTGTGCGTGGGCCTCGACCCCGCGCCGGCCACGCTCGCCCGGTGGGGGCTCGACGACGACGTCGACGGGCTCCGGCGCTTCTCCGACACCGTGCTCGACGCGCTCGCCGGCCGCACGGCCCTGCTCAAGCCGCAGGTCGCGTTCTACGAGCGCTTCGGCTCGCGCGGCCTCGCCGTCCTCGAGGACGTGCTCGCCCGCTGCCGGGCCGAGGGCCAGCTCGTGCTCGCCGACGCCAAGCGCGGCGACATCGGCTCGACCGCCGCCGGGTACGCCGCCGCGTGGTGCGACGACGCCTCCCCGCTGGCCGCGGACGCCGTCACCCTGTCGCCGTACCTCGGCTACGGCAGCCTCGCGCCCGTGGTCGACGCCGCCGTCGCGAGCGGGCGCGGGGTGTTCGTGCTGTGCCTCACCAGCAACCCCGAGGGGGCCGGCGTCCAGCTCGCGGGCCCGACGCCGGACGGCTCGCCGTCGGTGGCCGCGGGCGTCGCCGCGGCGGCCGCCGCCGACGACGCCGGCCTCGCACCGGAGCACGACGTCGGCCCCGTCGGGCTGGTCGTGGGGGCGACCGTCGCGCCGCTGCTGGCCCGCTCGGGCGTCCGGCTCGACGCGGTCCGCGGCCACCTGCTGCTGCCCGGTCTCGGCGCCCAGGGCGCGACGCCCTCGGACGTCGCGGCGACCGCCGCGGCGGCCGGCGTGCCGCCGCACCGGCTCGTGCCGAGCGCGAGCCGCGAGGTGCTGCACGCCGGTCCCGACGTCGCCGCGTTGCGCGAGCAGGCCGGACGCCTTGCGGAGCAGTGCGCGCACGCGCTGTCACGCAGCGGCACCGGCTGAGCGGGCACACCGGGGCCGGGGGCGGCGTTGGACCAGCAGCACCGCCATGGGTACGTTTCCCGGTGCGGCAGCCGCCGGGTCCGGGTCCCACCGGTCGGCGCTCCCGCCGGAGTCCGTCCCCGAACACCGGTCGTCGCCCGATCCCGGGTGACGGCGCCCCCCGCATCCGCCGACTACACGCACAGAGGTGTCACGTGCCCCTTCCCACTCTCACCCCGGAGCAGCGCGCCGCGGCGCTCGAGAAGGCCGCTGCCGCCCGCCGGGAGCGGGCCGAGGTGAAGAACCGCCTCAAGAACTCCTCCGCCTCGCTCGCCGAGGTCATCAAGGAGGGCGAGACGAACGACGTCATCGGCAAGATGAAGGTCGCCGCCCTCCTCGAGGCGCTGCCCGGCACCGGCAAGGTGCGGGCCAAGGCGATCATGGAGGAGATCGGCATCAGCGAGACCCGCCGCGTGCGCGGGCTCGGCGCCAACCAGACCGCCGCCCTCATCGACCGCTTCGGCGGCAGGTGACGGCTGAGCCGCCAGCGGCGTCGGTCCCGGCGCCGCCCGAGGGGTCCGGCCCGCGGGTCACCGTGCTCGCGGGCCCGACCGCCGTCGGCAAGGGCACCGTGTCCGCCGACGTGCGGCGGCGCTACCCCGAGGTCGCCATCTCGGTGTCGGCGACGACCCGGGCGCCGCGACCCGGCGAGGTCGACGGCGTCCACTACCACTTCGTCGCCGACGAGCGCTTCGACGAGATGGTCGCGCACGGCGAGCTGCTGGAGTGGGCGCTCGTGCACGGCCGGCGCCGCTACGGCACGCCGCGCAGCGCGGTCGAGGCCGCGCTGGCCACCGGCCGCCCGGTCCTGCTGGAGATCGACATCCAGGGGGCGCGGCAGGTCAGGCGCACGTACCCGCAGGCGCAGTTCGTCTTCCTCGCCCCGCCCAGCTGGGACGAGCTGGTCCGCCGGCTCGAGGGCCGCGGCACCGAGGACGCGGCCGAGCGCACCCGTCGCCTGGAGACCGCGCGCGTGGAGCTCGCGGCCGAGCCCGAGTTCGACGTCACCATCGTCAACCGGGACGTCGGGCGGGCCGCCGACGACCTCGTATCATTGATGGGACTGCCCACCAGACGTCTGGAGCCCTAGTGCCGTCCACGCCCGCTGCCCCCGAGGGCATCACCAACCCCCCGATCGACGACCTCCTCGGGGCCGTCGACTCCAAGTATTCCCTCGTCATCTACGCGGCCAAGCGTGCGCGCCAGATCAACGCGTACTACTCCCAGCTCGGTGAGGGCCTCCTGGAGTACGTCGGCCCGCTCGTGGAGACCCACGTGCAGGAGAAGCCCCTGTCGGTCGCGCTGCGCGAGATCGACGCCGGCCTGCTGCAGATCGAGTCCACCACCCCCGCCGAGGACTGATCCCCCTGCGCGTCGTCCTGGGCGTCGCCGGCGGCATCGCGGCGTACAAGGCGGCGCACCTCCTGCGGCTGCTGCGCGCCGACGGGCACGACGTCACGGTCGTGCCCACGGCGTCGGCGCTGCGCTTCGTCGGCGAGCCGACCTGGTCGGCGCTGTCGGGGCACCCGGTGGCCACCGACGTGTGGTCCGACGCCCACGAGGTCCCGCACGTCTCCCTCGGTCGGGCCGCGGACCTCGTGGTCGTCGCCCCCGCCACCGCCGACCTGCTCGCGCGGGCCGCCCACGGCCTCGCCGACGACCTGCTCACCAACGTCCTCCTGACCGCGACGTGCCCGGTCGTGCTCGCGCCCGCGATGCACACCGAGATGTGGGAGAACGCCGCCACCCGGGCGAACGTCGCCCTGCTGCGCGAGCGCGGGGTGACGGTCGTCGACCCTGCGGTGGGCCGCCTCACGGGCGCGGACTCCGGTGCGGGCCGGCTGCCCGAGCCCGAGGAGCTGCTCGACCACGCCCGCGGCGCGCTCTCGGGCGCGGCCGCGGCCGCCGGGAGCGGTCCGCGGGAGCGCGACCTGCTCGGCCGGCACGTCGTCGTCACCGCGGGCGGCACGCGCGAGCCGCTGGACCCGGTCCGCTTCCTCGGCAACGCCTCCTCCGGACGGCAGGGCGTCGCGCTGGCGGAGGCGGCGAGGGAGCGCGGCGCGAGCGTCCACCTCGTCGCCGCCCACGTCGAGGTCGCGCTGCCCGAGGCGGAGCCCGGCGGGCTCCGCGTGACCCGCGTCGGCACGGCCGCGGAGCTGCACGCGGTCGTCCGCGACGCCGTCCGTGACGCCGACGTCCTCGTCATGGCGGCCGCCGTCGCGGACTTCCGGCCCGCCCGGACCGCGACCGACAAGATCAAGAAGGCGGACGACGGCGCGGTGCCCGTCGTCGAGCTGGTGCGGACCGTCGACGTGCTCGCCGACGTCAGCGCGCACCGGCCCCACCCCGGGCTGCTCGTCGTCGGCTTCGCCGCCGAGACCGGCGACGCGACCGGCACCGTCCGCGAGCACGCGGAGCGCAAGCTGCGCAGCAAGGGCTGCGACCTGCTCGTGGTGAACGACGTGTCCGGGGGCGGCGTCTTCGGGCGGCCCGACAACGACGTGCTCGTGCTCGAGCGGGCCCCGGACGGCACCGTGCAGGTGCACGCCGGGGACGGGCTGCGCGGCAGCAAGCCCGTCGTCGCCCACGGCGTGTGGGACGTCGTCGCCCGCCACCGCCGCGGTGGGGGGGCGGCCGGGCACGCCGGGGATGTGTCCGACCCCGGCGTCTAGGGTGTGCCCCGGCGCCCGGACCTCGGGCGCCGACGAGCCTCAGCCGGGGAGACCATGAGCCTGCGCCTGTTCACCAGCGAGTCCGTCACCGAGGGGCACCCCGACAAGATCTGCGACCAGATCTCCGACGGCATCCTCGACGCCATGCTCGAGCAGGACCCCGCGGCGCGGGTCGCGGTCGAGACGCTGGTGACGACCGGCCTCGTGCACGTGGCGGGCGAGGTGACGACCACGGCGTACGTCGAGATCCCGCGCATCGTGCGCGACACGATCCTGCGCATCGGCTACGACTCCTCGGTCAAGGGCTTCGACGGGTCCTCGTGCGGGGTGTCGGTGTCGATCGGCGCGCAGTCCCCGGACATCGCGCAGGGCGTCGACACCGCCTTCGAGACGCGCACGGGCGCCGGCGGCGACCCGCTGGACGCACAGGGCGCCGGCGACCAGGGGCTCATGTTCGGCTACGCGTGCGACGACACGCCGGAGCTCATGCCGCTGCCCATCGCGCTCGCGCACCGGCTCTCGCAGCGGCTCAGCGATGCCCGCAGGACCAACGAGCTGCCGTACCTGCGACCCGACGGCAAGACGCAGGTGACGGTGGCCTACGACGGCGTGACGCCGGTCGCCGTCGACACGGTCGTCGTGTCGAGCCAGCACGCGGCGGACATCTCGCTGGACAACATGCTCACCCCCGACATCGACACGCACGTCGTGCAGCCGGTGCTTGCCGAGGCGGGCCTGGAGCTGTCGGGCATGCGGCTGCTCGTCAACCCGACCGGGCGCTTCGAGGTCGGCGGGCCGATGGGCGACGCGGGACTCACCGGACGCAAGATCATCGTCGACACGTACGGCGGCATGGCCCGCCACGGCGGCGGCGCCTTCAGCGGCAAGGACCCCTCGAAGGTGGACCGCTCCGCGGCGTACGCGACGCGCTGGGTGGCCAAGAACGTCGTCGCGGCCGGCCTCGCCCGCCGCTGCGAGGTGCAGGTGGCGTACGCCATCGGCAAGGCCGCCCCTGTCGGGCTGTACGTCGAGTGCTTCGGGACCGAGACGGTCCCGCTGGACCGGCTGACCGCCGCCGTGCGCGAGGTGTTCGACCTGCGGCCGGCGGCGATCATCCGCGACCTCGACCTGCTGCGGCCCGTGTACCAGCAGGTGGCGGCGTACGGGCACTTCGGCCGCGAGCTGCCCGGTGTCACGTGGGAGCGGACCGACCGCGTCGACGCCCTGCGCGAGGCCGCGGGCGCCTGAGCCGCGGCGGAGGCACGGTGCCCGCGGCCCGCGCCGGCGCGAGCGGCCCGGCCGGCGCGAGCGGCCCGGC